>CAIYOZ010000124.1 GCA_903927945.1 uncultured Bacteroidales bacterium
ATCCCGGTCATTGTATGGGTAGGTATCCATTCGAATACCGTTCAGGTCGGCGTTTTCAATCCACCAAATGGAGTTTTGTATGTAATAGGTCCAGAAGTATGGATTTTGTTGATTCATATCGGGCATGGTTTTGTCGAACCAACCGTCCAGAAACAATTTTTTGTCAATGGCAGAAGCGTGAATATCGGTGATGGTATTGGCCTTATGATTAGTTCTTGTAAAGGTGGGCCATTGATGAATCCAGTCTTCCATGGGCAGGTCATTCATCCACCAGGACCAGATGCCGCAATGGTTGGATACCATATCCATGATTACTTTCAGCCCTTTTTGATGAGATTCTTTCACGAGTTCAACATACTGGTCGTTACTGCCAAAACGTGGATCTATCTTGTAATAATCGCTGATGCCATATCCGTGATAGGTAGAACGGTCGTAATTGTTTTCCTGTACAGGAGTGCACCAGATCGTAGTGGCGCCGAGTTCTTTGATGTAATCCAGATGATCCTGTATTCCTTTCAGATCACCACCATGACGACCGTTTAGCTTAAGGCGATTTGCTTTTTCGGGCTGGGAGTCGACGTTATCGTTTGTGGGATCGCCATTGGCAAACCGATCGGGCATCAACAGGTAAATGACATCAGCACTTGTAAAACCTTCACGCATGGAAGAGCCCGGACGACGGTTTTTAAGTTCATAGTTAAACGTCAGATCAGGTTTATCGGGCATTTTGAAAAGAATGTCGAATGTACCTGCCTTAGTAATCTTTGGATTGATTTCCAGGGTTACAAACAAATAATTCGGACTACAGACCCTGTTTACCTTCAATATCTTTACACCGGGATATTTAATAGAGACCTGCCTGTTACAGATTTCCGTTCCATGAACTAAAAGTTGTAATTGAGTATTCTTCATGCCTACCCACCAACAGGCAGGTTCTACCCGCTCTATTTGAGCATTAAGAGTCAATGTCACGAATGTGAGAAAGAGTAAGAATGTTTTTTTTAGCATGAGGGAATCTGTTTTAAATTTGAAGGTTCTTTGTGGTAATATGAATAATTCAACAAAAATAACATATAATTATTTATTAACGGCTAAGTGATAGAATGAAATACTACTATTTCTTGCAAACGATTGCAATTGTTATAATTTAAAGATGATCCAGAAAAAATTGTATGTTAAAAGGTCAGGATTACCTGACCTTTTAACATACAATTTATAATCTCATGTTCATGTTTTTCAAATTTATCAATTTGATTTCTTGTACCATAGGAACCAGGCAGGATTGTAATAACCTGCTACTGCAGATATGGAATCATTGTTCTCTGTTTTAGGTGGAATTCGAACTAATACATCATTCCCTTCTTCCCAGTTTGCAGGCATCAAAACTTTATCTTTTGCTGAAACCTGAAGTGCAGTGATCACTCTGATTAGTTCATCTGTACTCCTGCCTACATTCATTGGGTAGAAATAAATTGCCTGAATAAAGTTATCCGGATCAATAATGAATACACCCCTGACGCTTCTGGTTGAGTTTGTTTCCGGATGGATCATGCCATAAAGTTTGGAAACATTTATATTCTCATCATCTACCAGTGGAAATTTGATTTTCACCAAATCCCTTTCGTCTAGTTTAAGCTGTTCCAATGCTTTTTTCCATTGAATATGAGTTTCCAACCGATCGGTCGAAACAACGACGAGTTTGACGCCTAGTTTATTAAATTGTTCCTGTAAGTGAGCCAGTTCCAGGATTTCAGTAGAGCAGACAGGCGTAAAGTCCTTAGGGTGACTAAATAGTATCTTCCAACTATGACCGAAGTCATCTGGAAAATTAATAGTACCATTTGTAGATTCTGCCGTGAATGAAGGTGCTTTTTCACCAATTAATGGAATTTTAAAATTCCTGTTTACATCGGAATTTCCAATATCTGATGGTTTTACGACGTTCTGTGACCATAACTGAGAGGATAAAATAAAAATAGCAAGTAAAAATAACTTTTTCATGATGATTCATTTTTAAAATTATACAAATTTGTTAGAATGATTATTGATATTTAAACTTGAAACAACAAACATAAGCATTGAAGATAAGTTGTCAATTTAATCTACAATTGCAGATTATTATATTAATCCTGCTTATTATTTTGATTTCTGTATATTCTATAGGTGTTTTAAATATTTGTAAATCAAAAATATAAAATCAATTGTTCGAAAATAATTTCAAAAAAGTCTCAAGTCCAATTTAAAAAGAATATAAAAAAGAGGCCAAATAAACTTTGACCTCTTAGCGAATAAGATTTATTGAATATTATTAGTTTGATTTCTTATACCAAAGATACCAGGCAGGACTGTGATATCCGGCTACTTCGGAAGCATTGTCATCTGTTTTGGGTGGAATCCGTACTAATACATCATTCCCGACTTCCCAGTTAACCGGTGTCAATACCTTTTCTTTTGATGTGACCTGAAGTGCTGTGATCATTCTGATCAATTCGACTGTACTTCGACCGACATTCATTGGATAAAAGTAGATGCCTTGAATAATATTATCAGGATCAATAATGAATACACCCCTAACGCTTCTGGTTGAACTTGACTCAGGATGAATCATTCCATAAAGTTTAGAAATTACTATCTTATCATCGTCTACCAGTGGAAATTTGATTTTCACCAAATCCCTATCATCAAGTTTAAGTTCTTCCAGAGACTTTTTCCATAACTTATGGGTCTCCAGCCGGTCACTTGAAACTACTACCAGCTTAACCCCTAATTGATCGAATTGATCCTGAAGGTGTGCAAGTTCAAGGATTTCGGTAGAACAAACGGGCGTAAAGTCTTTAGGGTGACTGAATAAAACTTTCCAGTTATGACCAAAATCATCGGGAAAATTAATTCTTCCATTCGTTGATTCTGCAGTAAACGATGGAGCTTTTTCTCCAATTAAGGGAATGTGGGAGATTCTGTCATCATTCGAATTTGCGTGATTTGAGGCATGCTCAACATCCTGTGACCACAATTGAGTACTAAAGACTACAATTACAAGAGAAAAAAATAACTTTTTCATAATGAATCTAATTTTAATTAATACTAAGTGATTGTTAAACGAATAAATACAATAATCCAGTCACATGAAACATAAACGGAAAACAGAAGTTTTAGTCGTTTCGGTTTATTTCGGATTATTATATTAAATCGAGGAGAAGGCATTTGAAATTAGCCTTTAATTTGATTCTTAATTTCAGAAAATCCTACGTGTAAATATTGATGAATACATTGTAGTGTTCTGTAAATCAGATAATAAAACAATATTATTTCCCGGATTATCATAGAAATAAAGGTTTTAAATAAAAAATTATATGAATAATTACTAAGATTTACTCTTATTCCTCTCTCAGATGACTGCTTCATTTCACCTTTTTCATGAATATTTTTTCAACCATTTTTATTTCCCAATGTTCTGACCTGGTTTGCAGTTGTAGAACAGCTTATTATCAAACGTAAAATAAAATAAAAAAAATGATAGTTATAGCCTGTAATCTGTTAGACTCAACAGAACGAAAAGGACAAAACTAAATTTCGACTTTCTTGAATATATTAGAATGAATAATCTATATTTGCAAAAAACAAATCATCATGTCTAAAAAAATGCAACTCATTGAAAATCTTGAAATTTATACTGTCGATGGGAACTCCCCAGTAAAAAACAATTTTATTGGGAATGTGAAAGCTGGTTTTCCATCTCCGGCGGGTGATTTCGCACATGAATCGATTGATTTGAATAGCTATGTGACTTCGCACCCGACAAATACTTTTTATGCCATTGCCAGAGGTATTTCCATGGAAGAAGATTTCAGCGACGGGGATTTACTGGTCATCGACCGGTTACAGGATTATACAGAAGGGAAGATTGTGATTTGTTACATTGATGGGGAATTTACAGTAAAAAGGATTAAAATAGATGAACAAGGTACCTGGCTGATAGCAAGTAATAAACAATTTAAGCCGATACATGTTACTGAAGAGGATGAATTTCGGATTTGGGGAGTTGTGACCCATGTAATTAAAACGTTGTAATGTTTGCATTAATTGATTGTAATAATTTCTATGCCTCTTGCGAGCGGGTTTTTAACCCGTCTTTAAATTGCAAGCCCGTTGTTGTGCTGTCAAACAATGACGGATGCGTCATTGCACGGAGTAATGAAGCGAAGGAAGTTGGTATCCCCATGGGCGCACCTGCTTTTGAATACCAATACGTCTTTGAACGGAAGAATGTTGCTGTATTCTCGGCAAACTTTGAGCTTTACGGTGACATGAGCCGGCGGGTTATGACTATGCTTTCGGATTATTCGCCACATCAGGAAATATACAGCATTGATGAATGTTTCCTGGATTTGTCGAACCTGCTGGTGGACTTGCAGGCATATGGACTGAACATGCGGAAACAGGTTTTTAAAGGGACGGGGATCCCCGTTTCAGTAGGCATTGCACCCACTAAGTCACTGGCTAAGGTAGCGAGCCTAATTGCAAAGAAGTTTCCCGCGCGAACAGGTGGTTCATATGTGATCGATACAGATGAAAAACGGATAAAAGCACTGAAATGGCTGCCGGTGGATGATGTGTGGGGAATAGGACGGCGGAATGCCAAGAAATTAAATGCTATTGGTGTAAAGACGGCGTATGATTTTTGCCAGCTAAACAAGACCTGGATATTGAATCATATGACGATTGTGGGTGCCAGGTTGCAGGATGATTTAAACGGAATACCAACCCTGGAGATGGAGCCTGTGGAGTTAAAAAAAAGCATAGCAACCACCAGAACATTTGAAAGGGACTATGCAACCTACCAGGAAGTAGAAGAACGTGTGAGTACTTTTGCAGTCAGCTGCGCCGAGAAGCTTCGGACACAACATTCGCTTTGCAATAAGATAGAGGTTTTCATCCAATCGAACAGATTCAAAGAAAACGAGGAACAATATTCAAACAGTGTGGTTGTTAAACTGCCGTTTCCAACTTCGTCGAGCATTGAAATCGTTGAATTTGCCCTGGAGGGTTTACAAACCATTTATAAAAAGGGGATCGGGTATAAACGAGCCGGAGTTGTGCTGATGGATTTCGATAAAGATACTGAATATCAACAGTCTTTGTTTTTTAATAGCCATCCGAAACATGCCCGTCTGATGGAAGCCATTGATTTTATCAATAATAAAACAGGGGCTAAAGTCCGTCTTGCCATTCAAGACAAGAGAACACATAAAATGCGGCAGGAAAAGTTATCCCCTTGTTATACTACGAAAATGAAAGACATTATCACCGTTCACCTGAAATAACCATTCGTTTGATAAAGAGACTGCTCTTGGGTAAGTAACTCCTGTCATGATTCTCAATAAAATCTCTCATCTGTTCGCATATGACTTATTTAGGCTCGTTTTCAGTCAGTATAAATCTCCAGGGTTTATCTTTCCATTCTTCGCCTGCATAATCAATTCCAATCCGGGATGCTTTTGTAATATTCAGGACATCTGGTGCCTCATTAATCCAAATACGAGAGGATGCCGTTATATTTTCCCCGTAAAAGCTCTTATCAATACTTAATTTTCTTCCCACTTTTCCAGAACCGATAATTTTATCTAAACCACGAATCAAAACAGCTTCAGGATGATTGACCGTTCCAGTGACTATATTTAGCATCCAGTACATTCCATATATCAGATAGACATAGATATGACCTCCTTCGCCATACATCACTTCAGTTCGAGGTGTTCGACCTTTACTTGCATGGCAGGCTAGATCTTCTTCTCCCAGATAGGCTTCTGTTTCAGTAATAGTATACTGGCTTATGGTCCCATCGTCCAATGCTCGGACCAGTGTTTTGCCCAGTAATTTTTCAGCTACTGTAACGGCATCTTGCTTATAAAAATCGGAGGTTAATCTAGACATAATATTAATTGGAAATGAAATAATCAGGAAGAAAATAAATTGTGAATTGAAGAACTTCTAATAAATTGCAAACATAATGCTTTTTTGTAGAAACTTTCTCAATGACAGCTTTCAGAAAGATTATTTTACCTAATTACTCATTAAAGAGACAGAAATTGAAGATTTTGAAAGCCGGTAAAATGGCCGAATAAAGCTTAAGAAAAAAAAGATGGCTAATTGTTTGGTAATCCAAAGAAAAACAGTATTTTTGCAGTCCGTTTATTATCACAGTGTAATGGTCCGTTTTATTGTATGTAAATATCCTATTTTGTGCCGATTAGCCTCTTCCAAAATGCGATTGAACTGAATGAATCGACTGTATTATTAATTAAAAAAACATTTTAAAAAAGTGGATACGTTAAGTTATAAAACCATTTCTGCCAACAAAGCAACGGCGCAGAAAGAATGGGTAGTAGTGGATGCTACCGATTTGGTGTTGGGACGTATGGGCTCAAAAGTGGCAAAACTTTTGCGCGGTAAATACAAACCAAGTTTCACTCCTCACGTAGATTGTGGTGACAATGTGATTCTGATCAATGCAGAAAAAGTAAAATTAACCGGTAACAAATGGAACGACCGCATTTACCTAAGCCATACAGGCTATCCGGGCGGACAACGTGAAATTACTCCTGCCAAGTTAATGGAAAAAAGTTCAGAAAAACTTATCAAGAAAGTGGTGAAAGGTATGTTACCTAAAAACCGTTTAGGAGATAAACTGTTGGGAAACTTATATGTTTTCCCAGGAGCAGAACATAATATGCAAGCTCAACAACCAAAACAAATCGATTTAAACTCACTCAAATAATCAGTATGGAAGTTATAAATGCCTTAGGAAGAAGAAAAGCGGCTGTGGCTCGTGTTTTCGTGAGCGAAGGAACCGGACAAATTACCATCAATAAACGCGATATTTCTGTATATTTTCCATCCCCGATATTGCAATTCATAATTAAACAACCCCTGAATAAATTAGGAGTTGTTGAAAAATACGACATCAAGGTAAATCTTGATGGTGGTGGATTTAATGGACAGGCTGGAGCATTACGTTTGGCTATTGCTCGTGCATTGGTGAAAATCAATCCGGAAGACAAATCAGCATTAAAAGCAGATGGATTCATGACCCGTGACCCACGTGAAGTGGAACGTAAGAAACCAGGTCAACCAAAAGCCCGTAAAAGATTCCAGTTCTCAAAACGTTAATATCATTTACTATTTATCTATTTACCATTTACTATTTTATCGACAGTTGTATGAAAAGTGCAGCTGAACATAAATTGTAAATAGTAAATGATAAAATGGTAAATTCAACAGGTTTAGTATCTAAATTGACGAGACTCTTAGTACACTGGAAAGGCTACTCGACAATTGAGTTAACACAGAATGTAAACAATTTAAACAACAAAAATGTCTAGAACAAATTTTGAAGAATTATTAGAAGCAGGTTGCCACTTTGGTCACTTGAAACGCAAATGGAATCCAGCTATGGCTCCTTATATTTTTATGGAGCGCAATGATATCCACATTATCGATTTGCACAAAACGGTAGTAAAAATTGATGAGGCAGCAGCAGCATTGAAACAAATTGCCAAGTCGGGTCGTAAAATCTTGTTTGTTGCAACTAAGAAACAAGCTAAGGATGTGGTTTCAGAAAAAGCCGGATTAGTCGGAATGCCATATATCACGGAACGTTGGGCTGGTGGAATGTTAACAAACTTTCCAACCATTCGTAAAGCTGTGAAGAAGATGACTACCATCGACAAAATGGCTACTGATGGAACATTTGAAAATATCTCAAAACGCGAAAAACTTCAAATAACCCGTCAACGTGAGAAACTGGAAAAGAACTTAGGTTCTATCGCCGATTTGACACGTTTGCCTTCAGCACTTTTTATTGTTGATGTAATGAAAGAGCACATTGCTGTTTTAGAAGCACAACGTTTAGGTATACCTGTATTTGCGATTGTGGATACAAATTCAAATCCTAACAACATTGATTTTGTAATTCCAGCGAATGACGATGCCACTAAATCGGTTGACGTTATTTTAAATGCTATGGTTGCTGCCATTCAAGAAGGATTGGAAGAACGTAAAGTCGAAAAAATTGATACTGAAGTAGCTGAAGTACCTGCTACCAAAGAGAAAAAATCGAGAATTACCAAAAGACCAAGAACTCAGA
>CAIYOZ010000125.1 GCA_903927945.1 uncultured Bacteroidales bacterium
ATGAGCATGACGTTTAATCCCAATTTTGCATTGGGTAGTGCCGATAAGATTGGCTCTTCTACTAACTTTTTGCAGCATCTACAATACCGTCGATGTATTGTATATTCTGTAACAATTGGCTGAGGTATTGAAACGTCTTCAACAATTCTTGTTCGTGTTTCCTGAATTTCACTCATATCATGGTTACCACAATGTGGACATAGAGTGGGGTCAACAATTTCAGTTCTTGTAATATATTCAGGCTTTTTTCTGCTGTGACCTTTGTGACCTGGCTGACCACCTGGTCTCCTTTTATTATGGAGCGATTTATTAGGATTATTGCATTTTTGGTTTTCGGTAATTGATTGTTTAATTTCGTATGCCTTTCCACTTTTTACACCGACTCTATTTGGATGAAGATACATATACTCATTAAATTTCTCAATAAGCGATGAATTCTCTGCGATTAGACTCGCCTTTTCAATTTCTAGAATATTGATTCTACTCTGCAAGTACGTGTTCTCAATCTGCAATGCTGAATTTTCTCGAATTAAGTCTTCAAAGGTTGACAGATTCAGGTTCATTGCTTGTAATAACAAGAAATACAGTTTTCCCAAGATGCTCTTTGGGGCAGTCAACCTTAGCACTTGTTCCAAAAGGGGTGACTTTGCGAATATAGAACCCTTCAATGTTATTTACCGTCAGTTCGTTTGAACTATTCATAATGACTTTTCTCATATAATATATCTTATAGATATCTTATGTATTTAATTCTTTTGTTTCATTCGGGAATTTCTAAATAAGAGTTGATTATTGTGAAAAAACAATTTTGATACACTTTTACTAAAAATGTTATACCCTATTGAGCCGAGTTAAGGTTTATAAATGATTGAGGGTCATCAGTCTTGTCAACCTCTGCAAACCCTGTAGCTAAAGAATCCATTTTTTAAACAGTTTTTTTCTATATACTGAATATATCTAACTCTGCCGTGATAAGAACTGAATAAAGGCTCTTGATGCATTTTCATCCTGTCCGGTAAGAAGGTACATGCTGTCTGGTCCGGTTATCCTGCCTAGTGAGTAACCTTTCGTGCTGTCAGCAAAGAGCATCTCTCCGTCAGGTGAAAAAGCTCCAGAAAAATTCTCATAATAGGTCTTTCCGTCTGGCCTGATATACTCTTTATTTCCTTCAAATGCGTAACCCTGTTGTCCGGTAATGTTAAATACAGCATTGTGATGCGAATAGAATCCGGAACCCTGTATATGTCCGGTGGTAAGGCCAGTCCAGCGACCGATAAGATTCGGGACACTCTCATTCGGTATACCCGGTTGGGAGCTGCCGGTCTGTTCGTTTGACTGGAATCTTTGTTGGAATTCATTGGAAGAAGGTGGAGGATTTGTTGATAAACAACCACTGGCAAGAACGCCAAAGAGAATCAGAGAAATCATTAATATGATCTTCATTATGGGATCTGTTATCATAACTGATTAATAAATAATGATCCCTCTAATTATATTAATTAATTATGCAAAGCATTGAAACCAGCGAGAATTATTCAAAAATTGATCTGTACCTTGATCTGGCGGTTTTACTATACTGTGCATGTGCATCAGTCCAGCGGGTATCAGATTCGGTTCGATGGCTTGCACGACACTTTGGTGACAAGGATATCCACCTGTATGTGGGAAGTGAATTAATAGAAATCAGCATTTTTCAGGGAGATAGTTCGCAAAGCCGGATTTTTGCAATAAATGGACCTTCAAAAGTAAATGTA
>CAIYOZ010000126.1 GCA_903927945.1 uncultured Bacteroidales bacterium
AAGGTCATGGAAATCCTTGCAGGAGAAACTTCCTGTTATTTGATTCTTGCTTATGTGTCATTAAGAATGGAGTTGCACTGGCGATCAAACCCTGTAGGAAAAGTGCGAAAAAATCTGCCCTTTTTTAATGCATTGGATCAGGAAAAATTTACACAAGAAAATTGACACTACCAAATTGAGTTGCTTAGTCAAAACCTCCGGCAAAGCCGGAGGCTTGAATTTATGAACCGCTCAAAGCGGATTAAAATGATGAACCACCTAAAGGTGGTTACACCTCAAACAAACTCAGTTGTTCGATACGACGGTCTTCTTCCTCTTGTCGCTTGATATAATCTCGAACCGTTTGCTCATCCGCTCCTACCGTGGACACAAAGTATCCGCGTGCCCAAAATTGCTGACCTGTAAAATTCTTCCTCCGACCCATATAGGTCCTGGCTATTTGAATAGCGCTTTTGCCCTTAATATAACCTATTACCTGTGAAACCGAATACTTGGGTGGTATAGAAATCAGCATGTGAATATGATCGGGCAAAAGATGCCCTTCTATAACCAAACATTCCTTCTGCGACGCTAGTTCCCTGAATGTTGAACCTAAGTATTTCCGCAATTCCAGGTACAACGTCTTCTTTCTGTATTTCGGTATCCATACTACATGATACTTGCATTCCCACTTCGTATGTCTTAAACTCTGAACATGTTCCATTGTTAGCCTCCTGTGTTATAAACCTTGAGCAGTTCATAGCTGGGAGGCTTTCTTTATAATCCTGTAATTGTCAAACTTTATTAGTCCCCCGGTAGAACCGGGGGATTACTTAAAAGAATTTATCAATATATTCACTGATGGGCGTCAATTCAAATGGGCCTGGATTGTCTGAATATTTTGACTCAATGTATTGTCCAAGTTCTCTACCTAGCAACCCGGATACAACGGCGCCGGTACGGGGAGAAATTTTAAAGTAATAGGTTTTCCCTGCCTTTGCTTCAAAGCTAAGCTTTTGCTGTCCTTGCCAACGAAGCGCATCAATTTCCAGGTTGCACTTACCCGGATTCACTTCTATTGATTTCTTATCTCCATTTTTTATTGTGATTGTCGTCAGGTTTCTAATTGATATATATGTTGGAGCAAGCATATATATCGGATTGAATTCTCTTATAAAAGTAAGCTTTGCAGTTTCAATTTGTATTGCTCCGGCATTTAACAGCTCATCCTGTATATGCTTTTCTTCAAGGTATCTGGCCATACTGAAAGCGGTTTCATTTTCATTAAATACTGCGTTTACATCAGCGCCTCCTTTTATTAATGCTTTTACTGAATCAATATTCTCAGCAATAACAGCGTGAATAAGGGGCGTTTTCCCTTCATTATCGCGGGTGTTGACGGAAACGCCTTTATTGATTAAAATACTGACAATCTCCGGTTGATAATAATCTGCTGCGTACATCAGAATATCACAGCCGTTATTATCCTTTGCCTTAAGGTCAGCTCCCGCGTTAATGAGGTATTTAGCTGCATCTGTCCTTATCCCCCATAAGGCGTGCATAAGAGGGGTTCGCCCCATTTTGTCACGTTCATCAAGATTGGCCCCTTCCTTATAAAGCATTGTCATTGTAGCGACATCACCTGAACCGGCAGACCTTATCATTGCTGATCTTGAGAGTGAGCAGCCATATAATAAATTCGGTAATATCATTAACACAAAGATTGATAATCTCAAATTGAATCTACTCATAATCTATACCCATTTGCTTTTTCATTTGTGTCTTCCAAGGAAATTAAAATGAAAATAAACGTTTTGTTGTCGTCTTCTTGCCAGTTTCGGTAGTGTACAATATTTTGTGTAAATTTAATTCAGGGTAGTAAAAAAGGCGCTTTTCCTTTAAAAAGGGTTTTGTCCAGAAACCAAAAAAGAAAGGAGAAAGCGCCATGAAGTTGGAAATAACAGTATCTGAGATTAGTGAAATTATCAAGACGATTCAAGAAGGTCCAGAAAGAATATTTGAGATGATCCGATTCGATGT
>CAIYOZ010000127.1 GCA_903927945.1 uncultured Bacteroidales bacterium
CCCTGTCACGGCGGAGGTCGCGGGTTCGAGTCCCGTCCGTACCGCAAAAAAGCAATTCAGCAATGAGTTGCTTTTTTCGTTGTAAAAAGTATCTTTTTGTAAAAATAATTATCCACAATACCTTTTTCGAATTCCAATAATGGCGGGCTACCCACAAGCCAAGCCATCAATAATCGTTTTCATTTACTTCATTTTACTCCATTTCCCGAACTATCCAATAGTTACGTCTTCATGGGCTTATTTAAATCAACACACGTAGTTGAAACCATCACTATCAGACACCTTTATTATTCTTCCAAAACTTCCAAAACTCCTTAATCATTAATACAAGCAGCCATTCAAAGTCCAGACTCCCTCCACTTTCCTGCCTTTGACCTGAAACGGTCTTGTCTGATAATGTTCACAATATCTTTTAAAAACCATGATACTACCTACACGATACCTATCTATATAAATACGTATTGACTAGGTATTATATACGTATTATGTACGTTTTATGTACGTATTGTCTCAAGACGCTTTCAGGCCAAAGGCAGGAACAATTATTCAACAATGAACTATAAGTCTAAAGGAAAAACAAACGAATAAAAGCAAGCTGAGGAAGGGCAATGTTCATAGATACTGAAGGATATATGGAAAAATACTTAACCAATGAAGCCATAAATAAATCTTTGAATATAAAATACATCCCAGATACCCTCAACTAACCCATTCTGCAGCGAGTTGCTTTTTTGGGTTTTATATAGGACTACACTTAAAAAAAACAAACATTCCGATACAATTTGGGAAATTTAAGGGTATATTTGTACCGAATTAGCATTTGGACAGAACGTTACCCAGTTGAGGTTTCCAGAGGTGAAATCCTATTAATTTTATAAAGTACACATGCCTGAGATATCGAGATTTTACGGACTAATCATACTTATGAACTTTAAGGACCATAACCCACCACATTTTCATGTTTGGTATGGTGATTTTAAAGCCATTGTAACTATTGAAGATGGTGTTGTAAAGGGCGAAATGCCGCAACGAGCATTAAAAATGATATTTGATTGGCTAGAAATCCACAAACATGAATTACTTGCAGACTGGAATTTGGCACAAAAAGGAGATGAATTATTTAAAATTGAACCTTTAAAATAATCCACTATGTTTTTAGAAGTAATACAAGCAAGCTATATTAATGATTTCAAAGTATCACTGACCTTCAATGATGGAGTTGAAATGACTATTGATTTAGAAAACGAATTGAAAGGGAGTGCTTTTACATCTTTGAAAGATAAAGAAAAGTTCAAAAAGTTCGCCATTGTTTACAATACCATCGAATGGGAAAACGGAGCAGATTTTGCGCCGGAATATCTGTATGAAATCGGTAAAAAACAAAACAATTAATCATGTTACTTCGTGAAAAAGACAAACAATTTCTTATTGATCTTTTTAGCCGGTTAGATATTCCGGTGGAGGTATTGGCGTATGGTAGTCGGGTAGATAATACGGCACACGATGGCAGCATTTTGAATCTGGTCATTCGAGCTAAAGACAATAAGCCGTTGAGTTCATCCATGTATTCTAGTTTACAGGTTCAAATTACTGAAAGCAATATACCCAATTTTGGTTGAATTAATGGACTGGAACAGAATTCCCGAAAGTTTTCACCGACAGATTGAGAAACAAAATGAGGTGCTATTTTCCAATATCAATTAACTTCCAGTCCTCTACATAAAAGAAGCAATTCAGTAACGAATTGCTTCTTTGTAAAATATAAACCCTTACTATTTCAATTTCTTGCTATTATTCACTCCACCTCCCAAGCTTAAGAGCAAGCCCAGACTCACATGCGACCGTTCATAAAAGTGGAGATAGGGAGGATTCAACTTATTGACATACACGTATTGAAACTGAACTTTAACAACCCTCCAACCCGTTCGAATGGTGAATGCCGGTTCAATGAAAACATGATCTGTTCCTTGAATGGAATTAAAGTTTTCATAATTGGCAATATCATTGTTGCTGGCGTCAATGTTGTTGTAACGCAGTGTGTAAATACGAGATGAAAGGGCAATATCAAATGAACTGTACGTCAGCCCTAACGCCGGTTGCAGAAAAAGCTTTGTGAAGTTTAAATCCGCAGTACCGGTCAGATTATTGTATGAATTCGCATACACATGATGCTGGTCGCTCAGGCCGATTCCGCCATAGAGTTCGAACACCCCATGTTTGCCGATTGGATTAAAATAACCCAGGGCACTCTCGTAGTAATTTCCACTCATCGAATTGTCATCCAACGCGTTTCCAGATACATTATTTTCATATCTTAATGACATATAGTTCAGTTGGAATCCAATCCTAGTGGAAAGTGAATAAGCAGCCTGCAAATCCATACACCTGGTATCGCCTTTTCCCCAGAGAGGAGTTTTGTCCGTAGCTGATCCTACCTCACCTGACAATTGCAGTTCATTCTTATCCCGAAATAACGGTATATTCTGTACATTGGGCACATAATAATAATGCGTGCAACCAACCAAAAAAACCGTCAATAGTAAAGTGAAAGACGTTTCTTTTTTCATAATGTTGGTCATTTAGAAATAATTAATGAATGAATATGCAATATAACAAGTAATTTTAAAAATTGATTAATGTTCAAATGCGAATTAACTTACTTTGTACGTGAACATTAGTTTGGTGTTTTTTCGCCCTGTTAAAGGTATATTTCATAACCAGGGACTAACAAAGAAACTCATTAATGCACGTACAGTTCCTCAACAACAGCAAAAAGAATTAATTCAGTAATGAGTTACTTCTTTGTTTTGATTTAACCTTCCCATTTAGAATCAAATTGTTATCTTTGCATTCTGTTATCGATAAAAAAAATTGAATGAAGGGAAATGAGAATACGGCAGTGCTTTTGATTCACTGCCCGGACAAACCAGGTATTTTAGCCGTGGTGACCGAATTTATTAATCAACACAAAGGAAATATTCTTTATCTGGATCAATATGTAAACCGTGAAGAGAAAGTCTTTTTCATGCGGGTGGAATGGGATCTGAGTGAATTCCAAATACCGAAGGACAAAATTGAAGAATATTTTGAAACACTGATTGCAAGCCGCTTCGATATGATCTTCCGGCTCTATTTTGCGGATACAAAACCACGTATGGCTATTTTCGTTTCCAAGATGTCGCATTGCCTCTACGATTTGCTGGCACGTTATTCTGCCGATGACTGGCACGTGGAGATACCGCTGATTATCAGTAATCATCCCGATATGGAAAGTGTCGCTAAACGCTTTGGCATTGAATACCACTACTTCCCCATCACCAAAGAAAATAAAGCGGAGCAGGAAATCAAGCAATTGGAACTGCTCAAAAAGAACGCTATAACCTTTTGTGTGTTGGCACGTTATATGCAAGTTTTGTCGGCTGATTTCATCGACCATTACCCGAACCGGATCATCAACATTCACCATTCATTCCTACCCGCCTTTGCTGGTGCAAAACCCTATCATGCAGCCCACGAACGCGGGGTGAAGGTAATCGGCGCCACCAGTCATTACGTGACCAATGAGCTGGATGCCGGTCCTATCATTGAACAGGATGTAGTCCATATCTCCCACAAGGACACCGTGGAAGAGTTGATTAAAAAGGGACGTGACCTGGAAAAGATTGTGCTCTCACATGCTGTAGAAAAACATATTGAACGAAAAATACTGGCCTATAAAAACCGTACCATCGTATTCCAATAAACTGATAATCTTATTCTCGATCTTAATTCATGACTCTTGTCTTCCGACCTTTGTCCTTTGACTTTTGACTTCGTCCTTTGACTTTTGACTTTTGACTTCGTCTAATTTATTAACTCCTATGGAAGTAACCCGATTATTTGATCTGTTAGACAATTATCAGGAAAAATACCCCAATCAGGATGCGGCATTGGCATGTAAACGCAACGGTACCTGGCTAAAATTCAGTATTCAGGAATATGTGGAACTGACAAATGCCATCAGCTATGGCATGCTTGAACTAGGCATTCAACCCGGCGATAAAGTAGGAATCGTCAGTAGCAACCGTCCTGAATGGAATATGATTGATTTTGCCACCATGCAGTTTGGTGCCATCTCTATCCCCATTTATCCAACTATCAGTCAGGATGATTACCGGCACATTCTCAACCACGCCGAAATGAAAATGATTTTCATAGAAGGAAAGGAATTGCGCAACAAATTGAAACCCATCCTGCCGGAAATAAAAACACTAAGCCATGTGTATACATTCGTTGACCAGGGAGGTGAATACAACTACCTGGACCAATTGATTGAATCGGGAAGGAAACATCCCCAACCTAAAAAGCTCGCAGCATTAAAGGCAACTATTCAACCGGATGACCTGGCAACCATTATCTATACTTCGGGAACTACCGGAAATCCCAAGGGAGTCATGTTGTCACACAGTAATATTGTAAGCAATATAAAGAATTTAGCCTCAACACCTTCGGCATGGAGTAATAAGGCATTGAGTTTCCTGCCGCTGTGCCATGCCTATGAACGAATGCTGGTATACCTCTACCAATACCTGGGCATGTCGGTTTACTACGCTGAAAATCTGGCCACCATTGCCGAAAACATCAAGGAGATATCCCCCACCATGATGTCGTGTGTTCCACGGTTGCTCGAAAAGATACATGACAAGCTATTTCTGGCAGGGAAGAAATTACCGTTGTTCAGTAGAATGTTATATTATTGGGCGTTTACCCTGGCTACCAAATTTCAACTGGAAGATAGGAATTGGTGGTATAACCTTCAACACAGGATTGCTGATAAACTGATTTATTCAAAATGGAGAACAGCCATTGGAGGAAACTTCGACATCGTGGTATCCGGAGGCTCAGCCCTACAGCCACAAATTGCGTCCTTCTTTTCCGCCATTGGCATGCCCGTATTCGAAGGTTATGGCCTGAGTGAGACTTCTCCAGTCATTGCGGTCAGTCAACGTGGCAAACACGGCCGCAAGTTCGGCACAGTTGGTTTACCGCTTCCTGGGGTGGAAGTCAGGCTGGGTGACCGGAATGAGATTTTATGCAGGGGTCATAATATCATGCTCGGGTATTATAAAGATCCGGAACTGACGGCTCAGGTGATTGATGCTGAAGGTTGGTTTCATACAGGCGATACCGGAAAATTTACCACAGAAGGGCAACTGATCATCACCGGCAGGTTGAAGAGCATTTTCAAGACCTCCTTTGGCAAATATGTGAATCCACAAGCTATTGAATCAAAGTTTACAGAATCACCCTTCATTGAGAATATGATGGTGGTAGGTGAAAATAAGAAGTTTGCAGGAGCATTGATTTCACCAGATTTTATTTATCTGAAATCGTGGTGCATGAAACACAAGATCAGTTACACGACAAATGCTAAAATGATTGAACACCCATTGGTGACCAAGAGATTTCAGGAGGAAATAAAACGGTATAATCAGTTCTTCGGTGAATTCGAACAGGTAAAAAGATATCTGCTTGTATCGGAAGAATGGTCTCAACAATTAGATTTCCTATCCCCTACCCTTAAAATAAAAAGAGATGTCATTGAGAAGTATTATACTGAAAAGATCGATAAGATTTTTCAATGACACACGTTGAACACCTCGGCGACTTAAAACATAAAAGGCATAATATCAAGTAGTTGTTCTGCTTTTATTACTACAGATTTCCTTAAACACCAGCGTCCAATTGCCAGTTACCAATTAAACCCGTATCTTTGCAGCGTGAAAAAACGTTATTTCATCTATTTTTCGTACAAGGGCACGGCTTATCACGGTTGGCAAATTCAACCCAATGGAACTTCAGTGCAGGGAGTACTGACCAAGGCTTTATGCACCATCCTTCGAGCTGAGATAGAGATAGTTGGTGCAGGTCGTACCGATGCTGGAGTTCACGCTCAGATCATGGTGGCTCATTTCGATCTGGAAGGTGAATTACCAGTTGCTTTTGATTTAATTGCTAAATTGAACAGTTTCCTGCCTAAAGATATTGCCATGATTAAATTAGTGCAAGTACTACCGAATGCCCATGCACGCTTTGATGCCATTTCCAGGAAATATGAATACCATGTGGTGACACAGAAATCTGTATTTAAAAGTGAATTGGCGGCCCGTATAAATCCGGGTCTTGACTTTGAAGCCATGAACCGGGCAGCAGATACACTATTGGAATACCGGGATTTTACAAGCTTTAGTAAACTGCACACCGATGTAAAGACAAATAACTGTTGCATTACCCTGGCCCAATGGACGTATTCGGAGGAAGAATGGGTATTCACCATCCGTGCCGACAGGTTCCTAAGGAATATGGTGAGGGCTATTGTAGGCACACTGTTTGAAGTTGGACGTGGGAAGATGACATTAGTTGAATTCAAGGCTGTGATTGAAGGTAAAGATCGTTGTAAAGCCGGCACATCAGTACCTGCTCACGGATTATACCTGGTGGATATTCAGTATCCTGAGAGCATCTTCAGGTTACGTTAAAATATCCGTTACCCCTTCCTTTTTTCTAAATCGTAAATTGTAAATAAGTAAATAGTATATATAAAAATGTGGTTATTTCTTGCTTTTGTCTCTGCCATTTTATTAGGATCGTATGAAGTTTTTAAAAAAGTATCCCTCGAACGTAATGCAGTTATTCCGGTAATTTTAGTTTCTATTTTAATTTCCTGCCTGATTCTCGCCCCATTCCTGATCATTTCAAATTTATTTCCCGACGTACTCAAAGGAGGTATATTCTATGTTCCGAAAGTTGATTTCCATACCCACCTTTTATTCATATTAAAGGCTGTAATCGTTTTAACTTCATGGCTTTTCGCATATTTTTCATTAAAACATTTACCCATCTCATTGGCATCGCCCGTCAAAGCCACTCAACCTGTATGGACAGTAGTAGGCGCCATGTTGATGTTTGGTGAAAAGCTGAATGGTTTTCAGGCTGCCGGAGTAGGGATTACCCTGGTTTCATTTTTTATGTTTTCGGTAGTGGGCAAAAAGGAGGGTATTTCGTTCAGAACAAACAAATGGTTCTGGTACCTCATTCTGGCCACGCTTACCGGTGCATTAAGCGGCCTGTACGACAAATACCTGATGAATCAGTTTGACGCCATGTCGGTTCAGGTTTATTACACGTTTTACCAGGCTATCATTATGGGATTGATTACTCTGTTCTTATGGGCCCCCACCCGAAAGAAAACTACTCCCTTTACGTTTAAGTGGGCGATTGTATTCATATCAATTTTTCTGGTAATTGCCGATTTTGTATATTTCTATGCCCTGTCACTGCCAGGCTCCATGATTTCAGTAGTTTCTACTATCAGGCGTTCGGGAGTAATTGTCCCGTTTTTCTATGGAGCCTTCATTATGCACGATAAAAACATACGGCTGAAAGTGATAGACCTGATCGGTGTACTGGTGGGAATGCTCCTGTTGTATTTCGGATCAAAATAATCATGCATCATGTAAGAGTTATCTGTATGTTTTAGAACGAATTGCAGTAACACGATTCTTTATTAACACGAATAAAGCTTCTTCTCAAATAAAAAGTGATGAAATTCTTGGTTATTAAGATTGAAATTAGTACTTTTGCAAGCCGAAATAACAACATCGAAAAAATAAATTAAAACTTAAAGATATGAAAAGCGGAATCCATCCTGAAAATTATCGTCCGGTAGCCTTTAAAGATATGTCGAATGGCGACACCTTTATTTCACGTTCTACCGTAAACACAAAGGAAACTATCGACATCGATGGTGTAACTTACCCAGTAGTAAAAATGGAAATTTCAAGTTCATCACATCCTTTTTACACCGGAAAATCGAAATTGGTGGATACAGCAGGACGTGTTGATAAGTTTATGACCCGTTACGCAAAACGCGGCGAAAAGAAATAAGTTTCTATTTCTATAATACCCATAAAAAAAGCCCCGTCAATTTTAAATTGACGGGGCTTTTTTTATAGCTTCTCTTGCCATGATCGCCCCTTTAGTTTGTACAATATATCTTTATTGCTCATAAAGGGAGCAATCACTTTGCGATCCTGTTCACTTAGAAAATCAAGGGTATTGTTTTTAGCAACGATCGCCTGATTCTTATCGGAATAGGTCAGAGTAATAAAGCTCATTTCTAACAAATGTTTTACCCATACTGTATCAAGCATTGCAGCAGGAATACTTTTTAAATCCAACCATTCGATTGCTTTAGGCATGGTAAATGTCAAAGGGATGGAATGCCAGGCAGTATCGTAAAACTCAACTGTCGACAAGCATACCGGGGCACAAACCGTGCGGATTATGGCAATAGCCATCGTGCTGTCTTGTTTAAATATCTTCATTTCAAATGTGGAGATTGCAGTGTTCTTAACCACCATGTGTTGTTGAATGGTATCCACGCTCAACAAAAAAGCCTGGTGACCAAACCGGTTCGCAATAGAGTCCCCTTGTCCTGCCTTGTGATATTCCAGCAATTCCATCCTGTTTTGTTTGGTCATGGTCGGATTAAGAATGTCCGGCATGTTGACATACCATTTTGCAATAGTTTGACCAGCCAGGCACTGGCTTAACAGAATCAGGCAACAAACCATCAGGTTGCTACTTTTTAGCAGGAGTTTTTTCTTCATTTGTATTCTTGTTTTTAGTGCCGGTTAATAGATGCCAGTAATAACCAAACAGATCTTTTATACTTACAAAATCTTCTTTGTACATGAAACCGACTCCCTGTGTCTGGGCAGCAGTTCGAAGTTGATAGCGGTCGACAGTGTGATTATAAGCCTTGAAACGCAACTTCCCTGATTCAGTAAGCAAATACTGGAAATCAACATCGCTGATAAACCGGTTGGTAGTGGTGGCTAAAATATCATTCCTGTAACCAACATTTCCATTGATAATTAACCGGTTATTTGGTTGATAAAGTATCTGAGCCTGGTAATCACTGCTTACCTGGTCAGTCTGACGGTAGTCAAATCCAATCGAGAGGTTATTACTCTTCGACAATTGCGAGATCCAGTTGTTAAGCTGGGCGCTGAATGTCGAGGTAGCAAATGACAATGCTTCATTGGTACCCAAATTGGAAGTCGTGGCGGTACGCATATAATCAGGAGTATAGAATCTATTGAAAACCAACAGGTAAAGTATCTGACGGTTCATCATTTCATCTGTCGTGATCGTATTCCGAACTAACTGCTTGATTCCTTCATCACTTTGAGGCAAATCGATATCAAAACTAATGGTTGGTTTCATTAAATTATCCGTTAACTTCAATACGCAGTTCACCGGTATGCTTGTGCGCATGCTCCCCAACTGTGTCACATCAATCAGATCCTTCAGTGAAGCAGTCAGCGGATACAAGGCACGTATGTTTACCTGGGCTGTTCGCGGGTTACCTGTCCAGGCCAGGGTGCTCCCCTGATCTACCTTAAACTCCTTACGAATCAGGTTCTGCAGGGTGAACAAATAAAATCCTTTGGAGATCGTATAGGTACCATAAAGTTTTATATCCGAATAACTATCGAACTCCACCCTTAAATTCCCATCACCGGTACCTGAGATCATGTCCCCGCCTTTCGGGTCGACAATCATTTCCATTTGGGCATCAGGGGTCAATTCTATTTGCAGGTTCACCTTGACGTTCATATCAGTCCCTTTCGTTCTATGAGGGGTTGTATCAACAATCGATACATTTTTCTTCTTACTTAGAAAATTAATGAATGAATTATTGGAAGCCTTGGAAGCTCCACCCATTTGAATATAACATTTTGTCTGAGGTTGTGACTTGGCATTCACCCAGATATTGGTTTCTTTTTCGTCCCCAAAAATATGAACTGTACCATTTGCGTAGGCCTTCCCAAAGAAATAATCATTATCGACAGCCTTGGTGTTGAGTGCCAGCATATTTTCTCCTTCAATTTGGGCATCAAACTTCATATGCTGAAAATATCCATTATGATTGAACATTGCGTTTAATGAAGCCGGATTTTTTTCCTGGTCAAAGATTTTCACATGCCTTAGTTCAATTGTATTCCGGGTGAGATGAACCGAGTCATTGATAAAATAGGTTGTCTGGAGTGTCTTGACCATCGCTTGCCCCTTATTCAGGAACGCATCAGCGGAAAAGCTTATCCCTTGTTTTAACGTTCCAAACATCTGTACTCTTCCCGATACGTTTCCCTTTAAGTTTTGTACCACCGATTCAAAATAGGGTGACAGGAATTCAATGCCAAAATTATGGGCCTTAAAATAGACATTGATGGAATCATTCAACGGAGTATAGATTCCATATGCCACCACGACGGTATCATTGCTTGAATTATGAAAAGCCCCATGTGCCAGCAACCGGGTATTCTCCTGATCCCAATTGGAAGTAATCCGTCCGTCGCCAATCCATTTATGGTTTAACTGAAAGTCTTTTACATCAAGCCCTGCTTCGAAAATCGGCTGATGCAACACACTCCGCAACGTAGCTTTTCCTGTGACCACCCCATCGATAGTAATGTTCTTTAATTTAAGAAGACCCATGATAAAGTCCAGATTCAGTTTATTCATGTCCAGGCTCAACCCATCAGCCTGATTTTTGGAAGCAATGCCATTAATATGAACGAATTGTTTGTGATTGTCGAACACAAAATTGTGTATCTCTATGGTGCTGTCGGCTTTAAATTCCACCATGCAGGGGTGAATGTTCCACGTTGAATCGGAGATAATAACCTGAGAGGGGAAAAGCGATAACCTGGCAGTTGTCTTTCCGTGCTCATTCCTAAATTTGGCAACGGCATTTATTTCACCGGCATTGGTTACCTGTTGTGCATTTTGCCAGCCCAATTGGGTGATTACCGAATCCTTTGCAGCCGATGCCTTCAGAAAGACACTCTGCATTCCATCTTTCGCCTGGAGTTGCCCCCTGGAGGTTAACAGCAACTGGTTATTCAGGTTGTTGAAATGCAGGCTCAGGTTATCCACTTCCTGTTTGCTCGATTTGAAAACAGGAATATTACCCTGCAGATCGATTTTATTCGTTTTCTCATCAATAGTACCCTTCACTGTTGAAACACCATCCAGTGTGTAAGATAACCCCAGCACATCGGTAATCTTGTCTGTGTTTTCGACGGTAAGATCGATGTCAATGTGGTTGGGATACTTATCATCCGAAGGTTTTAATGGATTTGCCAGGGAAGGGAGGTATTTTTGCACAATCTTGTCGATGGTAAGACCCACTGTACTGTATTTGAAATCCCCGTTGAATGATCCGTTCACATAGTCAGACTCAATGCTGAAGTTAGTCGATTGATCGGCAATGCGGGAGACAAATTGTATTTTATCAATGTTTAGTGTCTTATTTTGATTCTTGAATTGAATGCTGTCGAACCGTATAAAGCCGTTTATATTATCGAGTGAGTTACCCACCATGTTGGTCTTTCCGGTAAACGATAGTTGGGCCCCCGGATAAGTTGAAATAAGTTTTAAGGCATTCAGGTTCACATTCCTCACGATGATCCCAAAGTCATAGACCGGCAGTTTTTGAGTCAGGTCAATTTTCCCATTGAAATGAGCATCCAGGTTTTGGTCCTTCAAGTCAACTGTTCCATCAAATCCTTTCCCATCATATTTACCACCTAACAGGACATCCCGGTAAGTATAATTATTGAATTGTATTTCAAAAGCCTTTGCCTGGACAGTACCCTGAAAAGTGGTATGCTCCTTTTTGTTACCGGTAGTATTCAGCTTGAATGAAACTTTACCCAGTTGTTTATTCGACAACAACTTACCCAACAGCAGATTATCCGATTTTATCGTTCCATTGTAGGCCAGATCGCGTAGCTCGTTGTCAAATTTGAGCAATATATCCGAGGATACACTTCCCACATTGGTACTCAGGTTTCCAAAAACAACCAAATTATTCAAAAATCCGGTGACATTCCCTTTGTAGTGAATTAATCCCAGTTGATTGACCTCTACAGGAAGTATGAAGGGTTTACCCGACAATTGTGATATAAAATCCTGAATATCGCCCTTTTCAAACTGAAGCTCCTTGATACGCCCGTAGATAAAGATTTCGCGCAATGCTGGCAGTCCGTTTACATCCAGGTCCGCATTCAGCAGGGTTGATTTTCCATAGTTTATCTGCATCTTCTGGAAATGCAAGCTTGATATCCTCCCGGTGATCAGTCCCCGGATGGATGCCATCTCTTTAATATTTTTAAATTCAGGCACAAACGCCTTCAGGTCGGCAAATGACACATAGGAAGTACTGATGGGAGCGTTCCATCTCACTTTATCAAAGAATTTCTTAAAATCAGCCAGGCTATCATAGCTCACCCGAATATCCTCCAGGTGCAACCGTGATTGAGGCAATCTAAGGTCAAAATAAGGAATTTGAATGCCTCTCTTTGAACCAAATATTTGGGTGGTAAAATCTTTCAACACGAATCCTGTTTTCTCGATCCCACTTAAACTGATAATCCTGGCACTTAGTGTGTCATTCTTAAACACATTCAAGGAGATGTTGGCATTCAATCCGGTCACATTCAGTTTATTGCCATTGAAAATCCCTTTCGGTAGTGGCCTTAACTCCTTGTAGTTGGTATACCGGAGTGCTGAATTGATCAGTTTGAAGCTTCTGATCCTGAATTCGGTATTCGAAGGTTTGTTGGTGGGGGGTTGTTTGAAGGCATCGATTATATAGTCCAGGTTGGATTGCCCCGCCTTGTTAATCACCACATTCCCATAGAGCTTGTCGAATTTGATAGAGTATATAATAATTTTCCCCCGGAACATTTCCCAAAAATCGAAATGGGCATCTGCTTGTCCTACAAACAAAAGGGTGTCTTTATGCTGATCCTCGACATATAAGTCATGGAGGGCAATATCATTGAAAAGAGTATAATTAATCCGGCCAACAGTTACTTTCGAGTGAATCTTTTGGGAAAGTTCATAGACGACAGTGGAGGTTATAAAATCCTGTATCCTACTTGTTTGCAGCAGCATAAATAACATTACGAGAAATAAAACAATTCCGTCAATGCTAAAACCTAATATGTTACCTCTTTTTTTTATACCTTTGGACTTTGTTTCGCAAAAGTAAAGAATAAATTATGAATTCTGCCACGAAACAAGGATAAGAATTCACATTTTGTAAAAAAACCCGTCCCATTTATGGAATTCACGTCCGGTGAATTGGGATAAGTAATTTAAGAATCTGATTATCGTTTTAAAATAATGAATTCAACGATCATATTAGGCATTGAGTCGTCCTGTGATGACACCTCGGCATCGGTAGTACGCGACGGAGTCATGTTGTCCAACGTCATTGCCAACCAGGCGGTTCATGCCAGTTTCGGGGGTGTTGTCCCCGAATTAGCCTCCCGCGCCCATCAGCTTAATATCATTCCCGTAGTACACGAAGCCTTAAAACGTGCCGCAGTCGATAAAAGCGAACTAAGTGCCATTGCTTTCACCCGCGGTCCCGGACTACTGGGCTCCCTGTTGGTAGGTACTTCCTTTGCCAAAGGATTGTCCCAGGCACTCAACATTCCGCTTATTGACGTGAATCATCTTCAGGCGCATGTGCTGGCTCATTTTATCAGCGAAGGCAAACCTGATGAACGTCATCCCGAATTTCCATTTTTATGCCTCCTTGTCTCGGGAGGTAACTCCCAAATCGTGTTGGTGAAAGCCTACAACGACATGGAAGTGATTGGCCAAACCATTGACGATGCGGCCGGAGAGGCTTTCGACAAGTGTGCCAAAGTCATGGGACTACCCTATCCCGGTGGTCCACACATTGACCGCTTGGCCAAAGAAGGTAATCCAACAGCTTTCACCTTCAACAAACCACAAATCCAGGACTACAACTACAGTTTCAGCGGATTAAAAACCTCTTTCCTTTACCTGTTACGGGATAAAACAAAGGAAAACCCTGATTTTGTAGCGGAGAACCTGAACGACTTATGTGCCTCTATCCAGGCTACCGTGGTGGAGATATTAATGAATAAACTCCGCAAGGCTGCCAACGATTTACACATTCGACAAGTGGCCGTTGCCGGTGGTGTTTCCGCCAATTCTGCCCTCCGGCAGTCGTTCCTGGATCATGCTGACAAATACGGCTGGGAAGTCTTTATCCCTCCCTTTGCCTTTACCACGGACAATGCGGCCATGATTGCCATCACCGGCAACTTCAAATATCATGCCGCTGATTTTTGTTCCATAAATGAAGTTCCATACGCACGCGTTTCAACCCGATTCTAAATGAAAATACCCCACTTCAGATTCCCCGCAAAACTCGAACCCTTCAAGGGTGTCATTCTCTTTGGAATTATCCTCATGCTCTCAAATTTCTTCTGGAAATATGACGTGTTGGGTGATGAGTCTAAAAGCGTGGATTCATTGGTGACTTTTTGGGGAATCAACATCTCGGCCCCCTTTGTGTGGATGGGTCACCATGTGTCGCGTGTATCCGTTGCCATCCTTCATTTATTCGGCTCGGGTGTGGTACTCGACCCTTCCAACATTCTGCGCCATACCAACGGTCACTCGGTTCAGATCATTTGGGCCTGCACCGGAATCAAACAGGCCTACATTTGTTTTTGCATCCTGGCCTTTTCACGGGGTCCATTGCATAAAAAAATGTGGTTTATCCCCTTAAGCCTGCTGGTGGTGTATGCATTCAACATTTTCCGCATCACGTTCATAGTTGCCTGCATCGAAAACCACCCCAATTGGTTTGAATTCCTTCACCTCTATGCTTTTAAATACGTATTCTACGGCATCATATTCCTCCTGTGGGTACTCTGGGAAGAACGCTTTGTGGAAAAGGATACTTTTATTGAGAAGGAACCCGTTTAAGCCGCACTACACCAAAACGGCCAACCAATCACGTCTTCTTCCCGTTTCGAAACGTTACCAACCTTTCATAGAATAAGCGTGTAACACCTGGTTTGGGTTACACGCTTCTTTAGTCCGTCAAACGAAAGGGAAGAATTATTTTTTTTAAGGTTCTTTCGGTAAAATAGATTGGTTTTCCCCTTTTTATTTTGTTCTGTCCCTTTTACGAATGTCTTTCTTCAGTTTCCGGGGATTTTGGCGGCAATCGAACACAGCAACAATAAAGAGGATGTCATCAGCTATATAATAAACCACCTTGTATGTATTGCGAATGACTAAGGAACGATATTGTTCCTCGAATTCCGTCAACAGAGGTTCAATAGGTGCCATTTCTGCAAAATGCAGCAAAGACTCTGTTCATCAAGAATTTCATTATAGACCATGACAGCAGCCGTTTCGTTTTTGGTATTAAGAAAACGATATATGTTTTCTAATTGCCCTGCTGCAAAAGCCGTCCAAATGAGTTTCATACCCTTGGATGTCTTTCCCGTAGTTGTTCCTGAGTATAAATGTTCCCGTTCCCAATATCCTCCTTCGAACGTAACACGGCATTTCTCAACGTTTCTTTGGAGTATTTTTCAATCGGGGAAACTTGCTTTTCTTCATTGAGCAGGCTTTCTATTTTGTCCAATAACAGTTCATCTTCTACGTTAATCAGGCGGCGAAGAATGCCCATCCGCTTAGTTTCTAACTCGAGAGTATTCATAATTGCTTATATTACAGATTACAGTTGCAAAGATAAAACTTATTTTTCAAGATACGAATTCGTCCGTAGAACCCAACCTGTCGAAACACGCTTTCGCTTTGTTCTCATAAAACTAAACAATTACCCGGTAAGTTTGTTTTTCGGAATAAACTGAAGCCCCCCTTGCTTATTCAACATATTCCGGATCACATTCATAGTTGCCTACATCGAAAACCACCCCAATTGGTTTGAATTCCTTCACCTCTATGCTTTTAAATACGTATTCTACGGCATCATATTCCTCCTGTGGGTACTCTGGGAAGAACGCTTTGTTGAAAAGGATACTTTCA
>CAIYOZ010000128.1 GCA_903927945.1 uncultured Bacteroidales bacterium
ATATTAATGTTTTGATTCGATCAAAAAAAAATACCGTTTGAAAATCTAAATACAGATTTTATTTTATTAGTATATAAAAGCCAATTGTAACAAATAATCTATATTTTGAAGATTTTGTTGTTGTTTTTTGCTACAGAATGCTTCTTTTCCCGCTTCAGGACGCTTTTCCCTGATAAATTATACGAATACTTCAGATTTCAGGCTCTAGGTCCAGGAATTAAATCCACACGAGCGTTGTATTTATTGCTACAATGATCAATTTAATGCTACATATTGCTATATATCAATGTTTTATAAATATTTCATTATGTTTGTGACGTCATATTAAATCACTGAAATCACTTACTATTTTTAAAACATCATGCTTATGAAAACAACTACCCTTAAATCAATCCTGGTGACTTTGACTTTACTTCTGACCATTTTACCCTCGTTTGCTCAAGATGTGGTTGGTAGCCGAATAGATGTAAGAGGAGCCATGTATTCCGATCAAATGTGGATTTTCACCGATCCGGGGAGTACAGTATATTACGATAACGGATACGATGCCTATAAAATGTTTGGAAGTCCGTTGACACCTCAGCTTTTTGCAATTGAACCCGGAGCATATTATCAGGTAGCTTCCATTCCGGATGTAAACAATACATTTCTGGGATTTAAGGCTGGAATAGATACCGCCTATACATTTACATTTACCCATGAAAACTTAGCAGAAAAGTATACACAGCTATTTTTGGTTGATTCCATAGCTAATAAAACAGTTGACATTTTCAATACCGGTACAACCTATGCTTTTACTGCGTATCCCACTGATCCTGTCAGACGATTCAAAATCATTACCAGCTTGCCACAGGTTGTCGTTGCTCCTACCGTTCCAAAAGATACTGTTGTAACCACCCCTGTAGTGACTCCACCGGTTGTTACGCCTCCGGTTGTCGTTCCACCGGTTGTAACTCCCCCGGTTGTTGTGACTCCTCCGGTTGTTGTTCCACCTGTTGTAGTTCCAGTTGATCCTAAGAAAGATAAGAATCAGCCAGCCAAACTAAACATCTACAATTCAGGGAAATCTATATATATTGAAAATCCCGGTAAAAAAGGGAAAATGAAACTCGTTCATGCCATCACCGGTAAAACCCTGAAGACATATGATTTCAATGCCACAGGAACCACTATCATTAACGCTGATGTACCCACAGGAACTTATGTGGTGAATGGCGCTACTGATTCAGATAATGAAACTATCATTATAATTATCAAGTAGAGGTTTATAAATGAAGATTGATTTGTTTTTGATTTATTAAATTGAACAAATGCCGCGACCAAATGGTCACGGCATTTGTTTTTCTCATAAAAATAACTGCGTTCAATAAATTCGGCAAGGAATTTTTGCTTTTGTTTTCTTTTGTAACTTTTGTTGTGGGATACTTATTTTTTTGTTGGATACTAAAGGATCTATGTAAAACACTATATAATAATTCATAATCACACCCTTATGGTGGATCTGACTAGCTAATTAATTCCTTGATTTGTGACATATAAAGATTAATGCTTATTTTTGTTTCAAATTAGCAATCATGGAAAAAGTAAATAAAATAGTCTGGGGAATTATAGGTGCCGGAGATGTATGTGAAATCAAGAGCGTTCCGGCAATGTACTCCATCCCTTATTCGGAAGTAAAAACGGTTATGCGGAGGAATGCCTCCAAAGCGGCCGATTTTGCCATGCGCCACTCGATTGGACGCTGGACAACCGATCTCGATGAATTGTTGAATGACGGGGATATAAACGCTATCTACATTGCCACTCCACCCGGTTCACATGCCGAACTTACCGTGAAATGTGCCGCTGCTGGTAAAGCCGTCTATGTGGAGAAACCCATGGCAAATACCTATCAGGAATGCATGCTAATGATTGATGCCTGCCGAAAGGCAAATGTTCCTCTGTTTGTAGCCTACTACCGACGTACATTACCCGGCTTTCTGAAGGTAAAAGAATTGATTGAAAGTGGTATAATAGGTGATATTCGGTTTGTGAATATTGAAATGTACCAATCGTCACAACCGAATATGATCGTACAGCAGGAAAACAACTGGAGGGTGCTACCTGAAATTTCCGGAGGGGGATATTTCCATGACCTGGCTTCCCATCAGCTGGACTACCTTGATTTTCTTTTCGGACCCGTAGCCGAGTCAAAAGGAATAGCTACTAATCAAGCCCGACTTTATCCGGCTGATGATATCGTATCAGGGTCGTTCAGGTTTGAAAACGGAATAATGGGTTCGGGGATGTGGTGCTTTACTACCGGTCTTATCTCAGAAAAAGACACAATCCGTATAGTAGGTTCAACAGGAGAACTGACCTTTAATACATTCGGCAGCCCCATGATCATACAGGTTGAAAGTATAGAAAATGGCAGGGAAGAATTCAACTACAAACATGCACAACCCATCCAGCAATCGCTCATTCAACTTATAGTGGACGAATTAAGGGGTGTTGGATTATCGCCTTCAAACGGAGAGAGTGGAGCACGGACTTCCCTGATGATGGAAAAAATGGTTCGAAAATAGTCAATAGGAATAATTAATAACTTTTACCATTATAAAGTTTGAGGGTAAAGGTCAATGCAAAATGTGTCAATACATCATTCGCTTTATTGCCTAAAATCGGTTTGAATCCATCTACATAATCCCCGATGGCGTAGTGTTCTCCAAATTCTGCACCGATGAGAAAATTCTCCGATACTTCGTATTGGTATCCAAATCCAACAGGGAATACAGGAGTTGTAGCTAATTGTTTGTATATTTCTGCCTTTTGGGCAGGTTCTCCGGTGGAAAGGGAATTACTTAATATAACTCCAAAGCCTCCAAACACATACAATGAATGGGAAATGGGATTTTCAGCATAAGGTCCCCCAATAAGGAAGTATTCTCCCCTGAGTGATATTTCGGAGAGTTTTGTCGAACTTTTATATCCACGATTATTGTTTTTAATCGAACCTATATCCGACCCTAAATAAGTGCCATACATATAGGATAATTTGTACCCGTAATTTCCGGGTAAAATATGCAACAGCCCGATCGATGCCATATTATTTTGCCCCAATCCAATGGTTTTTGAATCAGGTCCATCCAAATCACCGTTTAGAAAAGAAGGTCCCACTGACATAGAGATGTAAATTGTACCGGGTATACTGCCGCTCAGGGTACCATACCCAAAAAGATCTTTCAGGGAAAATCCCGGGCCGCCGTAACTTGGTGGACGATAGTGCCTGATTAACCCACTTCTCTGAGCATTTAACCCACCGAAAAACAGTGTTACAAGAAATAAGATTAGCACTGTTTTTTTCATCAAGAGCAGTGAATTAGAGTTTTTTAATGTTTTATGGTGCAAAAATACAAAGAAATTTTCAATATCTAAAACTGCTCCCACCAACAAATTCGCGTAACAAGGAAGTTGGCGGGATTTCACGGTCGTGAATGGGCACGAAATAGTTTAAAAATTTAATCAGCCTATGTGTTTCAGTGTACTCATCACAGTATTTTGGCACCTCCGCCAGAATCGGTTCTGCATGTCTTTTCAGAACGGCCAGTTCAAATAACAATGCCGAATTGAACAATACATCAGCGTTCTCCTGATACGGAAATATCCATTTCTCTTCCCCCCGCCTCACGCTAGGCCAACGGGCTATTGTTTCCCGTGCCGAATAATTCCGGAAACGGTAATCACGGATAATTCGACGCAACAACCGGGTGTCAGTGGTCGGTATCCAATTATGATTATCAATGGATATGGTGGTCAATGCCGACACATATATTTTAAAGGTCGTTTCAGCCGGGATGTCCGGTATTAATTCAGGATTAAGGGCATGAATCCCTTCCATAATCAAAATACTGTCTTTATGCAATTTTAATTTTTCACCTTTATAGTATCGTTTCCCATCTTCAAAATTAAAGAATGGCAGTTCGATTTCTTCTCCATTAAGCAATTGCTTGAGATGCTGATTGAACAAATGCAAATCCAGCGAATGTAAATGCTCAAAATCCCAATCTCCATTTTCATCCAACGGGGTTTCCTCCCGATTGACAAAATAATTATCGAGCGATAAAACCACCGGCTTCAGCCCGCTGACAATCAGCTGAATGGAGAGACGCTTACTGAAGGTGGTTTTCCCCGAAGATGTGGGACCCGAAACCAGTACAAAGCGTACTTTCTCAGCCCGTTGCGAAACCATATCGGCTATCGAAGCCACTTTCTTTTCATGCAATGCCTCCGAAACCTTGATCAGGTTAAAAGATTGATTATTCTGACAGGCTACATTGAAATCGGCCACATTCGTCAGGTTCAAAATCTTATTCCAACCAACATATTCTTTGAAGATGTCATACATTTTAGGAAGCATGATCACTTCTTCCAGCTCTACAGGATTATCCCTGCTCGGAACAATCATCAACAGCCCATCGTAGTAATCAATCAGATCGAATAATTCCAGGTAGTCGGTCGAGGGCAACAACACCCCGTTATAATAATCGATAAAATCATCGATCCGGAAGAAACGGAAATATGGGTTCCCAAGTGTTTCAAACAAGGCTAATTTATCCTGTTGATGTACTTGATTCTTAAAGAGTTCCTTTACCTCCCGGGTTTGTTTCTCTTCACAAATGAATTTTTTTCCCTGCGAAATGATTAAATTAACCCTGTCTTTAATCAACAAAATAATCTCAGGCGTAACGGGCTGATCGAGGTTGTCCAGTTTACAATAATATCCCCTGGATATAGGGTGCTCAATGCGAAGAGTAGCCTTTGGGAAAAGCTCGGATACCGCCTTGGCCATCACCATGCTTAGGCTGCGTACATACACCCGCATTCCGGAGGGAGTGCTCAGATCGATAAAATCAATATCTTTGGGTTTGAAAATCAGAAAATTCAAGTCTTCCACTTTGTAATTCACCCGGGCTGCCATCACCGGATATTTCAACTGTATGTTCAGATCCTGATAAATCTCAATTAATGAAGTGCCTAAAGGGTAATTATGATAGGATTTTGTGTTTTTACAATAAATGGTGACTTGTTTATCCATGTGCCTGGAAGTATTGTTTGGTAGATTAGTATATATTCGGTGTAAAATTACATTATTTTTTTTAATTGCATTTATTTGAAGGTGTCTAAATTTTGAATTACATTTGCATCCAACTTACAAGAGGATAACTGAAACCCAGTAATAATGTTATAATTAACCTGAGAATTAAACAAACTTTAATTTATATGAATTTATTTAATGTTTATCCACTCTTCGATATCGAAATAGCCAAAGGAATCGGTTGTCGTATTTATGACAACCATGGCATTGAATATCTTGATTTATACGGCGGCCACGCCGTGATTTCCGTTGGGCATTCTCACCCGTATTACGTGCAGAAATTAACCCAGCAACTCGAAAAGCTGGTCTTTTATTCCAATTCAGTCATTAACCCCTTGCAAAAGGAATTAGCCGATAAGTTAGGAAAGATTTCAGGCTACGAAGATTATTCACTGTTTCTGGTAAATTCAGGTGCTGAAGCCAACGAGAATGCACTGAAACTGGCATCCTTTCATACCGGTCGTCGAAAGGTGATTGCTTTCAATAAGAGTTTTCATGGCCGCACTTCGGCAGCTGTACGGGTTACAGACAATCCGAAAATCGTGGCTCCCATCAATGAAGGCTTTGAGGTTGAATTCCCGGCCTTAAATGACATCGAATCTGTTCGCAACTCCTTGCGCAACAACGATGTTTGTGCTGTAATCATTGAAGGAATACAGGGCGTAGGCGGTATACGTGTACCTGACGCTGATTTCCTGAGAGAACTGAGTGCCGAATGTAAAGCCACCGGTACACTTCTGATCCTGGACGAAGTCCAATCGGGATACGGACGCAGTGGTAAATTCTTTGCCCATCAACATGCCGGTATCCGTCCCGATCTGATTACCATTGCCAAAGGAATGGGAAACGGATTCCCCATCGGAGGAGTCCTGATAAGTCCCGACTTTGAAGCTTCATTTGGCTTACTCGGAACAACTTTTGGAGGAAGCCACCTGGCATGTACAGCCGCCATCGCCGTACTCGACATTATCAAAGTCGAACATCTGCTGGAGAACGCCCAAAAAACCGGTGATTATATCATGGAGGAATTGAAAAAGATGCCACAAATCAAAGAGGTAAGAGGCTTGGGATTGATGATCGGCATTGAATTCGAGCAACCCGTCAAAGATATCCGCAAAACCCTGTTGTTTGATAAAAAGATATTTACCGGGGTAAGCGGATTGAACACCATTCGGTTGCTCCCACCGTTATGCCTATCGAAATCAGATGCACATTCATTCCTGGTTCACTTTAAAGAAGTTATCCAACCGGCATTTGTTAGTTGACATTTCTTTCAATTTCGCGGTTAATTCCCATTTCAATAACTAATAACTATCCAGGTAGTTGTTAGTTATTTTTTCGACTTATCTCATTTTAGCTGATTGGTTAATTAGTTAATTGGTTGATTAGTTGACTGGTTAATCACTGATCACTATTCCACAGCTAACACTTTCCCGCACCCTGCATCAGGGTTAATTCAACCTGATATTTGTTGTGAATGCTATTTTCTCCGACATTGGATTTTGTTCGCCATATTCCTATAGGCCATAAATAAATCTTCCCTATCGCCATCAATACCACCAGGCTTCTCGAAAAACAGATAGTCTTCCGGTTCAACCTCTTTAAATGGGTGCGTAGGCTCAGGTTCTTCCGCTCAATATGATTGGTGGAATGAATATGCGTGTTATGAAGTTTCTTCGATATCAGGTACCGGTAATTTTTTAGTTTATCAGTATATATTCTTCGGGCATTCGATAGCTCCAAACTTCGGATGACATACCTCAAGGTTTTATTGGTACGTCTACCTACGTTAAAGCTCACCACTGTTTTCGTTTCTCGCTCAAAAGCATAAACTATCCAACGAAGCGTGGATTTCTTCCCAATATACGTTCGCATTTCATCTACTTCGTAACATTTCCCAAACGCAATGGGTGGCTGCTCAATCCTTCCTGCAATAGCTACGATTCGTTTTAGTAATGTGGTGACCGATATGCGCAACACCCTGGCGGTACTTCGTATGCCCAGCCCTTCTTTGGTTAAGACTATTATTTGACGATTGGTATCGGTCTGGCATGCCTGATAGGTGTAATCTGTAATAAATCGTTTGCCACATTCTTTACAACAATACCGTTGTTTGCCGGTGCCGGTTTTCCCACTTTTTATTAAATTCTCTGAATGGCATACCGGACAAAAATGGCTAACGCCAAATCTGAAGCATGAATGGTGGTTTTGATCCATATACGGTCTTTTTAATTCGTTTTAAGCCACTAAAATAGAAAATGGCAAGCCTACGCCCACCATTTCCCTTTTAAATTTTACAATTTATCATTGATTTACAAGCATTTATTTTGAGAACGCCAAATCTGATACATTACCCATATCCGGAAGGACGGGGTTTTCATCGAATGCCCCGTCCTTTATCCGTGTTGTCCAGTGTACTAAAAGACCAAAAACTTATTTTGTATAATATTTATCTTGAATTTCGCCGTTTTTTGGATTTATGATAAAAGCAGTATCACACCAATTAAACAATATTAATTGACCCTCTTTATTTAATAATACACCTATAAAGGAACAATTTTCTCTTTGATAAAAGAGTTGTTCCTTTTTAAAATTTACACGCCAAATTATTTCACCATTTATATTTAAAGCAAATACATTATTATTATAATTAATTCTAGGTGGAATTTCTAATACAACGATAATTAAACCATCTATTTCCAAGACTTCCTTATTATTAATAGGATAATCAAATGTTATGGTTTTTTTATTATTTAATACAATTGTATTTCCTTCAACTAAATACTTATTTGAGGTCATTTTCTTTTATTTATGGAATTATTGGATCTATAATTGGAATTTCCGGTTCTACAATAGGTATTTCTATCATTGGAGCAATCACAGCTGTTGTAACTTCAGGTATTTCTATTGGATTGGTAAATGAACTTGTTGGAATATTTTCCATTAATTCATATTGATTTCCGCCACCTCCATTAGGCACAAAACCCGGACCAGCAGTACCCATCCTTACAGTAGTACCTACAGGTGGGTTTACATCTACCATATGTGTTGGAGTATTGGGCATTCCATTTTTGACTTGGATCTGTTCTGGGTTTAATCCTTTAACATCTTGAAATTTCATCATCCAATTACCTTCTGGTTTTGTTTGACCTTCAGTATAAAAACGAACAAAAGCATCGTTTTTCCCTGTAGTATACTCTTGTACATACGACCCAGCTTTATAAGCAGGTACACCCATACCTTTATTTGCAACAACCGCTGTCATTAGCTTAACCGTTGGTGTTGGTATTCTAGATAAAGAATGAATCGGTAAAACTGGTGTATTTCGAGTTGCATCTTTTGCTGCAACCGGTGGTTTAGGTTTTACAGTTTTTTCCCCTTTTTTATCCTTATCATCTCTGCCATCTGGGTCAATTCTATTTATTGGATTTCCACTGCAATAAACATATGGTGAAATCCACGGTTTTTTCTCTGCCAGTGGATCGACACTCTACTATTTATCTGTAATAATCGTATTACAAAGTTATGGTGAGATTTTTGTTTTTAGCCCTAAAATAAGAAAAGCAGCTGAAAATCACCTGCTTTCTTATTTTTTATTACATTTCAAATTATTCTTTTAGTATCATTACATACAATAACTTATTTTACATTGCTATTATCATTCATTATTTTACCGAACAAATCACCTTCTAAATTCATTTCATTTTTAGTAGGTATTAATATCATCACATACAATGTTTTTTTTATTTTGTAAAATGAAATCATAAGAGGATAAGTATTTCTTCCACCTGACAAAGTTTCTTTCCCTCCAAAAAAAATATCAGTTGGACTATTTTCTCCATATCTTATAGAAAAAGTAGATACGGGCAGATAATAACTAACAAAATTTTTATTAAATACATTTCTCTGTATTTTGTTTCCGTTTCCGGTCAAGCTGAAGATTATTTTAGATACCATGGGTATCTTTTCTCCAATTATCTTAAAGTCGAAATCCCTTCCAGAAAATTTATCATAAGAATGCATATTTGTTTCAGTTGTTGGTAATTCACGAAACCAGATAAATTTATCCATTGGAATGTCATATTTTAAATCAATCTTTGTAATATATAATTTACCTTGATTGTTATAGTAAAAGCATTTTATATCGTTTCTGTAATTGCTTCTTAACGTAAGGTCAGATTTCAACATTTTTAATCCAGAAGTTTTAAAAAGAATTGAATCCTCTTTGTTAAATTTTAAATTGTAATAATACTCGCTATTTGACATTGATTTATTATTCGAGATGGA
>CAIYOZ010000129.1 GCA_903927945.1 uncultured Bacteroidales bacterium
CAAAGACACCCACAGTTTGGTAGAAATAACTATTGATAGGGATTTGAGGGGACTGGTTATCAAAGTTATCGGCGTTCAGATTAATCCCAACAACCCAATTCATATCTTTAAGTTGATGGAAATAGGAAACTTCGGAATAATAAAGCGATTGAGCTGCTTTAAAATCATAAAATTTAGTATCGATGGACTGTTGTAAGTAACTTCCACTCATTTTAACGGTTAAATTGCTGTTATCCGATAGATTGTCTACCAGTTTTGCAGTGGCACTGTGTCTGGTCGATTGCGTTTTTATGTGATACAACGAGTCATTAGTGTTAGCGAAAAAGTGCATATCACCACCTGCCCGTTTATCAAAAGTTCCTGAATAATCAACCGTTAATGTGGTTTTGGGTGAAAAATAGAATTGTAACCTTGGATGAATCACCGTGCTGCCTATTTGTGGAACGTCGCTCAATCCGTCGTTATTAATATCAGTCGCTTTTCGCCATGTCTGACCCAGAAACAGCGTGTAGCCGAATGTCTTGTAACGTTTGGCGATATAGGTATTTAAATTCGTTTCTCCCAGTGAAGTTTCATTGGCAGTGACGCTGGCATCTTGTCGTAAAGAAGGTTCTTTACTAACCAGGTTGATAATACCACCGATGGCATCGCCCCCGTAAAGAGTAGAACACGAACCTTTGATAATTTCGACTTGCTTTAAATCGAGCGGGGGAGTTTGCATGAGGCTAAAACTTCCGGAGAGTCCTCCATAAAGAGGCATTCCATCTTTCAGTAGCTGAGTGTATCGGCCGTTTAATCCCTGGATACGGGCCATGGTATTTCCTGAGGAAGCACTTACCTGTTGCATCTGAATACCGGCAACATCACCCACGATCCCTAAAAGGTTTCCAGGCATAATGCCGTTTTCTTCGGAGATATCTTCTACACCAATTACCTCAACACGGGTAGGGATATCCTCAATCCGAGAATTCGTTCGCACCGAAGTAACCGTTACTTCCTCCAGATTTTCGGTGGAAGAGTCAAGATAGACCTCCTTGGTTGTTTGGGTTTGTGCATTAATTTTGACAATAGCCGACTCATAGCCAACATATTTTACCTGCAAGGAAATTGTTCCGTTTTTAGAGGTTTGCAATTTGGCTAAACCATTCATGTCGGTAGATGCGCCATTGGTTGTGCCTTGTTCCATAACGGTAGCGCCTATCAATGGTTCTTTTGTTTGACTGTCTTTTACAACGATGCTAATATTTTGCTGTGCAAAAGTTGTACCGGCAAGGAATGCCAATACTAATAACTTAAATTTGAATTTCATTTTTGATTGATATATTAGTTGAAAATTTTAGATAGCAATCCCAGGTTGGGATATGAATATAAAATGTCAACTAAATCAAATGAGCCAAACACAATTTCTCTGATGGAGCGGTGGTGAGTAATACTGAAAATAAAGAGGTTTGAACGAGACTGTGGTTATAGCCTCTGTCAGTGTAAATCCATTGAATTCAGGGATAGAGACAAGGGAAATATCTGTAAATAAGTGAACAAAGATCGTAGTGGTCTGGGAATTGTCAGGCTGTACATAATAATCGTAATCGTCGCCAAACGTATTGCTACAGAAACTGGTGCTTATTTCACACGCTGAAAGCATGAAAAAGAAGCCGACTAGTGCAATAATAATATGTTTGGTAATTCCTTTCATTGATACAAAAATAGAATAACATTTTGAATTTAAAAAATAGTGTTGTGCAAAAACTGCTTTTTAGCAGGCCAATGTACAACACTATTTTTTATTTATTGGTTTAATTAAATATTAATAGAGGCTTGTCTTGCCTTGCAGTGGATCAACATTGTTCTTTGGATCTGTCCAATCTACTTTTTTGGTAGGATCGATACCATTGATATATTTTTCAATATTGGTATAACCGTCGCCATTCATATCACCGTTAGCAATTGAGGGTCCTTTGGGATCAATACCATATTTAATTTTCCAGGCATCAGGGATACCGTCACCGTTCGTCATCTTACAAGGTTTCCCTTTGTACTCTGGATAACCTCCTACCTGGCTGATATCGGTAATAATGCCCAGTTTATAGGAATCAGGTTTGAGACGACGGTACTTAAACTGATAATACGTTTTTGAATCCGCTTTTTTATCATAATAGACTTCACCTGTACGTACTTGATTTAAAATATGTTGGTCAACAATATCTCGCTTCGGCAAAGTAGCTCCGGCATTGTCCAACACATAATTATAGGCTTCCTGGGCTGAGATAATCGGGTATACAGGCATAAGAAATGGTTTGTTAGATTTCATGGTTGGGAAATAATTCTTTTCAGCATCTTCCTGAGTGATATCTGCACCTTTTAGTTGTCTCATTTGAACTCCACCAGCCCAATTATCCTTAGTAACCTGTTCATTTCCTTCCATAACATTCCCAGTTACATAAAGTCTCCCAAACTGAGCATGTTCGAGTTTGCTCCGCCCATTTGACTGGGGTTCTATAATCCGATGACTTATCAAACCTGTCTTAGGTGTAGCAGGTCCCGGTTTATAATAATTGTTTATGATATTGTATAATGCACTATAATCGCCACCATCCACTGAACGGTGCACCCAGTTATAAATAACATTATTCGTGAAATTAAAAATACCATTCCAACCTATTGATGGATTGCGGCCGGTATTATCAGCCCATAAATTCCGAGTGAAAGTACAGTTTTCACCTCCCAGGGTACTGCCGAAAGCATGGTTGTAAGTATCTAAGCCCTGAGCTGAAATAGTATTTTGAATAGTCACATTTACAGTAGGTAATTTATTGAGTGGACGACCATTCTTGGGATCGAACATGTGACGGTAGAAGGATATATTTTCATCCAAACCCCATGAAATTGAGCAGTGATCAATCATAATATTCCCGATAGGATTTCCGCCAAAAGCATCGTCACGATCACCAACATCGGTAGCTCCCCGACGGAAACGCATGTAACGCACAATGACATCGTGGGTATTTGCCTGGGTAGTAAAACCTGCAACACAAATTCCGTCTCCGGGGGCTGTCTGACCGGCAATGGTAATATAAGGAGCACGAATCATAATCGGCGATTTCAAATGAATAACACCGGAAACATTAAATACCACAATACGTGCACCACCTGTTTCACAAGCTTCCCGAAAAGAGCCCGGACCACTGTCATCCAGGTTGGTAACTACAATCACTTTGCCACCACGGCCTCCGAACGAGTAAGCACCACCTCCCATTGCACCTGGAAATGCAGGTATGTCTGCTTGCGGTAAATCATGTGGACGTGCTGCCCATGGATTATAAGGTTTACCTTCTTTTACTTCTTTCATTACAATGGGTAATGCCTTTGCCCAGGCAATGTTCGATAAGCTATCAGCTACTCTTCCCTTTTCTTTCCAAAGGCGACTTACGCTATCGGTAATTGTAGGATACTGGGCTTTTACAGTCTGCATCGTTGCAAATGCTAACAATAAAGCCATTGAAAAAATAATCTTTTTCATTGGGTAATAATTTAATTTTTAAAACTTATAGAATTTATTTCGATTTATTGATGAATCAAAAAACAACTTGCTGTAATGAGACGAAACAGATAATGATTTGTACTTTTAAATCCTTAATCCCATTTGAAATTTAAACATCAGAAAACGATTTAAGATTTAATGAAACGAAAGCGTTTTTATTCGCGAGTCGTAAGATCGAAAAATGCAAACTTTAAGAAACACTAAAAAACATATTAAAATTGGGTTAGAACACAGTAAATAATATAGTTTTTAAATTTAATTGTACTTTCGGTCTTTAGAATCAATCTAAATAAGTATCTTTGTACCGGTATACCGACAGTCAAAACAGAGAGAAATAACCATGACCTACAGCCGGTATAAGCAATACAGTTGAAACTACAGATGACCACAGAATAAAACATGCTGTATGTATACTTTAACTTGTTAGAAAGATTCTATGCAAAAGCAACAGAAATTCTCGGAAAATGATAAAATGAGTGACCTGATCAATGAAGATCATTCCTTATTGTTGGTGATAGGCCGTTTCGGATTGTCCTTTGGGTTTGGTGATAAGACCGTAAAAGAGGTCTGCCAGCTGAATGATATTGATTGCCCAACCTTTTTGGCCATAGTGAATTTCCTGTCGAAAGGGAATATCGAGATGGATACAGTGTATGATAATATTTCTATACCTTCCCTGATAGACTATTTGAGGAATTCACATGCCTATTTTCTGGAGTTTAAGTTACCAGCCATACGCAACAAATTACTCGAAGCTGTCAATGCACCGGATCAAAACCTACCCTATGGAGTGATCTTTACAAAGTTCTTCGATGAATACGTTTCGGAAGTCTATAAGCATATGAACTACGAGGATAAAGTGGTTTTCCCGTATGTACTTGCGCTGCTGGAAGGAAAAAAAGATCCGGCGTTCAGCATTTCGGATTTTGAGGAGCACCACAACGAGATAGAATCAAAGCTGATTGAACTGAAAAACATATTGATCAAGTACTATCCTGCCAAGGGGAATAACTACCTGCTGACCGAAGTATTGTTTGATATCCTTTCCTGCGAAATTGATTTAGCCTCACACAGCCACGTGGAAGATTATTTATTTGTACCGGCAATAGAAGCTATTGAACACGAAAAAAGCACGGAGAAATGAACAATGAACTACTCACCATAGCCCTTGCAGAACCCTCTGTCATTATCCGGAGCGGCATGGCGGTGGCGTTGAAGCGGATTCCTGGCTTTCGTATTCAGACGGTGGAGATGAGCACCCTGGATACTCTTCATAATTACCTTCGGCTTCATAAACCTGATATTCTATTGATCAATCCTGTTTTTTGGGGATACGTGGATATTATAGCGTTAAAAGAGGATACTTCCAATCAACACCTAAAAAGTATGGCTTTGCTCTATGCCTCGGTTGATGCGAGTTTGTTGCGGAACTTTGACGATACGATCAGTATTTATGACAGCCTGGAACAGATCAAGGAGAAACTGGACAGGTTGATAGAATCACCTGCCCCAGACAGTTCAGACGAATCGAATACGCTGAGCCTGCGGGAAAAGGAAATAATCGTGTGTGTGGTGAAAGGGCAAACCAATAAGGAAATAGCACAGGAGCTATTTTTATCGACCCATACGGTGATCTCACACAGGCGTAATATTGCCCGGAAGCTGGAGATACACAGTACTGCAGGACTCACCATCTATGCGATCGTGAATAAACTGGTGGAATTGGAAGAGATTAAGAAAAATATGCTCATTTAATTGGAGCATGATATTTAGCCTTTTAAAGGCATGTTTAATCAAAAACTAAATAAAACGGATGGTTTATACCCATTAATAGTGACTTATTTTTGACAGAATCAGCATTTGTGGGGATTGAGGAGTTGATAGGAGGAAAGTACTTTTGTACTATCTGAAAACAACAAAACATTCGCACATGAAAATAACAAGTACTTCAATGCTTCTCGGAATGACTTTAACTATCAGTACAACCTGTACAAGGGCCGAAACCACAACACCTTCAAAGGAACCGGCATTCCATTTAAATGCTTCCTATACCGGCGATGTGGTGAGCAATTTGAGTGGCGGGATTAAAACGGGAACAATTTATCTGGGGCTGGTGAACCTGAAAGGGGATTTTAATACTGAAAAAGCCAACTGGTGGAAGGGAGGCGAAGCATTTGTCAATATTGGAAATACGCATGGTGGCGAACCATCGGATGACTTAGTGGGTGATTTTCAAGGCATATCGAACATTGAAGCCGGTAACCACACCTTTCTGTATGAACTGTGGTACAGGCAAAATTTTAAAAAGGTGGATTTGACCATTGGGTTGCAGGATTTGAATGCTAACTTTGCAACGTGTGAGAATGGTGCCATTTTCACCAACAGTTCGTTTGGGATTCATTCCAGTATTGCAGACAATGTGTCCCCGCCAATTTTTCCATTAACGGCCCCGGGCATTCATATACAATGGAATATGACGGACAACCTCCTATGGGAAGCGGCTGTGTTTGATGGACCCACTGATTTCGAAAGAAATCCACACAACACTAATTGGGATTTGAACCCGAAGATAGGCCTGTTGTTTATTTCAGAATTTCAAATCAACCGGAGCCTGTTGACCGGCATGAAAGGATCTTATAAAGTTGGATTATACTATCATCAACATACCGACAGCCTGAACGTGGAACAAAAAAACGGAGGTTTTTACTTTGTAGGCGATCAACAAATCAGTACAACTGTCTCCGTATTTACTCAGGTAGGCTTAAGTCCAAAGAAAATAAACAAGAACAACCGGTACTTTAGTGTAGGAATCAATTGCAAAGCACCTTTCAGTTCACGACCAGACGATCAGCTAGGACTTGCGGTAGCTTATGCAGGCATTGATAACAATACCATAGGGAGTGAGACAGCCCTGGAACTAACGTATAAATTAAAAGTGAACAATAATATTTATTTAAAGCCTGACTTGCAATATGTCATCAATCCGGCAGGTACAGAGATAAAACTGAGAAATGCCCTGGTAGGTTTTTTTCGGGTAGGAATAGAGATTTGAGTTGAAAGAGTTTGGAGTATATCATATAATCAAAATTGACAATGACAAATAACAACATATACCTTTCGGATATTAAAACAGGTGATGAAGCCATCATTACCAAAGTACTCGGACATGGAGCCTTTCGGAAACGCATCACCGAAATGGGGTTTGTGAAAGGGGAAAAAGTAATCGTTATAAAGAATGCACCGATGCAGGACCCGGTGGAATACGAAATCATGGGTTACAAAGTGTCCCTGCGCCGAAGTGAGGCTGAGCTGGTAGAGGTTGTATCAGTAGAAGAAGCCGCCAACCTTCAGGGCGTTAAATTCGAAGGGACTATTGATGAATACAAGCTCAAAGTATCGGCACTGGAAAAAGGGAAGATCATCAACGTAGCCCTGGTGGGAAACCCGAACTGCGGAAAGACGACACTCTTCAATAATGCTTCCGGTTCGCACGAACGTGTGGGGAATTACAGCGGAGTGACTGTCGATGCCAAGGAAGCAATCCTGAAAAAGGATGGATATACGTTTAAAATAGTCGATCTGCCGGGTACCTATTCCATTACGGAATATTCACCGGAAGAATTGTATGTGCGGACCCATATCATGGAAAAGATGCCGGATATTGTGATCAATGTCGTTGATTCGTCCAACCTAAAACGGAATCTGTTTCTCACCACCCAACTCATTGACATGAATATCAAGGTTGTCATTGCCTTGAACATGTACGACGAACTGGAGAAAAAAGGAGTTAAATTCGATTATGACGCCTTGGGTAAAATGATGGGAATCCCGATTATCCCCACGATAGCCTCTAAAGGTTTCGGTGTTGAGGAGTTGTTCAATAAGCTAATTGATGTGTACGAAGACCGTGATTCCATGGTACGCCATATCCATATTAATTACGGGGAATTCATCGAAGGAGCCATCAAGGAAATACAGGATGAGATTTGGAAGAACCCCAAAATAACCGACAAATTATCATCAAGATACGTGGCTGTAAAATTAGTAGAAACTGACAAAACAACGTTAGCCCAACTAGAGAAATACACGAACTACGAACAAATAAAAGCAGTTACTGTTCGTGCAATAGCCCGGTTGGAAAAAGAATACGGCGAACGCTCTGAAACCATCATCACGGATGCGAAGTATGGTTTTATTGATGGTGCCTTGAAAGAAACTTACAAGGAGCCGAAAAAAGACCGCTACAAAATAAAACGGGAACTGGACGATATGCTGACGCATAAGTTCTGGGGGTTCCCTATCTTCCTGTTCTTAATGTGGCTGATGTTCCAGGCAACCTTCACCCTGGGAAGCTATCCAATGAACTGGATCAATGCCGGGGTTGGTATACTTCGGGAATGGGTTCAAAACGCAATGCCCCTGGGAGCATTACGCGACCTGGTGGTGGATGGGATCATTGGAGGCGTGGGAGGTGTCATCATCTTCCTGCCTAATATCATGATTCTGTTCTTCTTTATTTCGTTGATGGAAGATACAGGATATATGGCCCGTGCTTCGTTTATCATGGACAAGCTGATGCACAAAATAGGCTTGCACGGAAAGTCCTTTATCCCGCTTGTCATGGGATTTGGATGCAACGTACCAGCTATTATGGCTACCCGCACCCTGGACAACAAAAAGGACCGGATACTGACCATGATCATAACTCCCTTCATGTCGTGCAGTGCCAGATTGCCAGTGTATGTATTGTTGATATCGGCTATTTTTCCGAAGAACCAGGGACTGGTATTGTTTTCAATTTACCTCATAGGCATCGTGCTGGCTGTATTTACCGCCCTGATTATGAAACGGATTGTGTTTGCTAAAAAGGAAGTACCGTTTGTGATGGAATTACCGCCCTACCGGATACCTACGATAAAAAACACGAGCCTGCACATGTGGCACAAAGGCCAGCAATACCTGAAGAAAATGGGGAATGTCATATTATTGGCTTCTATTCTGATATGGGCGTTGGGATACTTTCCACGACACACTGTTTACAGTACCAATTATGATGCCCAAATTGCCATGGCACATTCCGGAAAAAATGTAGGGGCAGACGTCATAGATAAACAGGTCAGAAATTTGGAAATCAACAAGGAAGCTGAACGTCAGGAGAAGTCGTATATCGGTCAGCTGGGACATGCCATAGAACCGATTATCAGGCCCCTGGGATTTGACTGGAAAATGGGGGTCAGCATCATTACCGGGCTGGCAGCTAAGGAAATTGTAGTCAGCACCATGGGCATACTCTATCAGGCAGATATAAAGGCTGATGAAAATTCAGGTACCCTGAAGGAAAAGCTGGTGTCTCAAACCTATAACAAGGGAGAATTAAGGGGTCAGAAAGTATTTTCACCCCTGGCAAGTTACTGTTTCATGCTTTTTGTACTGATTTATTTTCCTTGCGTGGCAGTTATAGCAGCCATTAAGAAAGAATCAAGCTGGGGCTGGGCAGTGTTTACGATGGTCTATACTACGGCAATTGCATGGATAGTGGCTTTTGCCACGTATCAGGTAGGACTGTTATTTTAAAAAAAAGAATCCCTGTTCATTAAAGGGGAAAGATATGTATATTAAAGTGTTTATTGTAAAGATACTAATTAATACGAACTCATGTTGCAAACAATTATTGTTTATATTATTATCGTTTTAGCCATCGTTTACACTGTATATGCCGTTGTAAAAAACGTACAAAAGAAAGAAACATCGGCCTGTGGAGATTGCAATGGTTGTGATATTAAAAGAGAAATTACGAAAAATCTGAAAACGGCCCCTAAAGAACCGGGGTCCTGTGGTTGTAATGATACCCAGGTTGCATTTGCCAAGGCTCCAACTGTAACAAAAGATCCGGCTACTTGCGGATGTACTCCTAAAAAATAAAGAGGATTTCTTATTATTTTACTGACTTCATTTTTTGACATTCTACTGATTACCCCAAGCAGATTATGAAAACACCTGGTTAATTACAGGTCGTTAATAAGTATAGTCACCGTTCATTGAAAAATATCGAGTACAGTAATCACTTTTCGGCGTTTACAATCTATTCAACGGAAGTCCTGGTATTGAAACATTATTTCAGGTTAAAGAACTTTCAATATATAAATACTGTTTAAGGTGTGTGAAATTTTATAATGTTTCAACGATTTCAGGTTGTAACTTTTTACCTTTGCGCTCGAATATGAAATCCCTGATTAAAAATATTGCCTGCCAGAGTTTAATCTTCTTATTGATCGTTCAGACATTGAATCTGAGCGTGAATTCACTTGACTTTTACACAACTCATAAAGCAACAAATATAACCGAAGACCAGGATTATGTCGATTCAATGATAGAGTTTCTGGTAGAGAATGTACTGGGTTTTTCAAAAGACACTTTTCACGACAAAGCAAATCCTGACAACTTTTCTAAACTTCAACAAAACATTGCCCATGTTGACTTGAAATGGTTTCCTAATTCGTTAATCATCTCTGATCTTGAAGCCACCCAATGGGTTGTTGATTATATTATTCCAAAAAAAGAGAGCTTCTGCATTCTTTTTATAAAAGAAGTTCGTCCCAATCCACCTCAACTCCTCTCTGTTTAATTACAGAAATATTCATTCACTTTGTTTAAACTATAGGATATTCCATCTGTTATAGATTTGTGTCACAAATCATTGCGAGAACGTATAAATAGTTTTCAGTCATGAGACTCACATCAAATAATCAGTTTTATCTGATGACTATTTCCCGATAGAGTATTCCGATTGCAAAAACAGAGTCCTTTTTTAAAATTATCATATAAAAAAGTCATCCATTTTTACTTACCAAACACATTATTATAATGCAAAAATTATTGAGATTTGCAATTATGATTCTATGCCTATTGCTGACATTCGAGTCTGAATGTCAAATTTACAACAGCATGAAATCAGATACTTTAGTCTTGAAACTAGACAGCATAGAAAGTATTTTTCTGCAACGGAACCTTGTATTATTAGCACAACGCTATAACATCGATGCCCAGAAAGCACTGGTCGAACAGGCTAAGTTATTCCCCAATCCCAATTTAAATTTCGGGACAACACTTTATCAAACAGCCACAAAACAATTCTTCCCGATAGGTAAAACGGGCGAAGTATCTGCAGGGTTATCACAGGTTATTTTATTGGCAGGTAAACATAACAAACAAGTAAGAATAGCTACCACCAATGCAACAATTTCAGAATATCAATTCTATGACTTATTGAGAACATTGAAACATACTTTGCGCACTGACTTCTTCAACATCCATTTCTTATTACAGTCAGCCAATGTCTATGACAGGGAAATTGCAGCTTTGCAACAAGTGACGGATGCATTTGCCCTGCAAAAAGGCAAAGGTTATATTTCTGAAAAAGAAGTAATACGGATTAAAGCGCAACTGTACAACTTACAAACTGAATACAATGATTTAAAGCTGCAACTGGATGATGTTCAGAGTGAATTGCGATTATTGATGCAATCACACAATACGGTCGTTGTCCCGATCGTAGATGAGGAAGCCATAAAAGCCCTGAATCCTGAGAAGTATCCGCTAGGGGTAATTCTTGATTCTGCCTACAATACCCGTCCTGATTTGAAAATTGCCAGGCTGAATAGCGATCTGAGTTCGCAAAATTACCATTTACAAAAAGCGATGGCCGTGCCTGATGTGAGCATCCAATTAGGCTACGACCAGCAAGGAAGTTATATCAACAACCTGACAACCCTGGGATTTGGCATTGACCTGCCCTTTCTGAACAGGAATCAAGGAAATATCAAATCAGCCAAAGCAATGATTAAATTAAACCAGGCAACATTTGATGCTACCCGGGCAAATGTGGATGAACAGATTTACAGTACATTGAAGAAGGCGATCGAAAATGACAAACTATTGAAAAGCAGGGATGCTTCGTTTGAAAAAGACTTTAGCCGTTTGCTAAGCGAAGTGCTGAAAAATTATGAGGTAAGAAATATAAACCTGCTGGATTTTCTTGACTTTTACGATTCTTACAAGCAAAACTCGTTGCAGATAAACTCCATTAAGTTCAATCGTGTCAGCGCTTTCGAAGATTTAAACTTTTATACCGGGATTGAATACTTAAAAAACTAAAACTTTCAAATTATGAAACTTATAAAATCTTATCAGCTTAAATTTATTGCAATCATCATTTCATGTGCTTTTATCATTCAGGCATGTAAGAAAATAAATGCTACTCCCGAAGACAATACTAAATACGTATTAGCTGATTCACTGGTAAAAACCTTGAAATTTGACACCATTCAAAATTGTCAAATGACAAATACCATTACCCTGAGCGGAAAAGTGTCGTTCAATGACGATCATGTCGTAAAAATTTATCCGTTGGTCAGTGGTATTATTAAAGAAATTAAGGTAATGTTGGGTGATTACGTTCATAAAGGACAGGTATTGGCTATTATAAAAAGTTCCGAAATGGCTGGGTTTGGAAACGATCTGGTGAATGCAGAAAGCAATTTACGGGTTTCAAAGAAAAACCTGGAAGCCACCCGGGATATGTTTACCAGTGGATTGGCTTCACAAAAAGAACTCCTTTCTGCAGAAGCTTCAAATGAACAGGCGCAATCGGAACTTAATCGGGTAAAAAGAGTATTGCACATTAATGGTGGGAACAGCAATGGAGACTACATAGTGCGGTCGCCTATCAATGGTTTTGTGGTGGAGAAGTTCGCAACAAACGACATGTCGATACGGCCTGACAACAGCACTAATCTTTTCACAATTTCCGATTTGAAAGATGTTTGGATTATAGCTAATGTGTATGAATCAAATATCAGCATGGTTCATTTAAACGATGCAGTGGGTGTGACCACACTTTCATATCCCGGAAAAGTCTTTAATGGCAAGGTAGATAAGATTATGAATGTTCTTGATCCAACCAACAAAGTCATGAAGGTAAGAATTGTACTGCCGAATCCGGGTTATGTATTAAAACCGGAGATGTTTGCTAATGTAAAAGTGACCAATGAAGGAAATCACGATGCTTTATGTGTAGCTTCTTCAAGTATTATTTTCGATCATAGCCAGAATTATATCCTGGTTTATCACACGAATGCTGATATAAAAATCGTACCCGTGGAAGTAATTAATACCATCAATGACAGGTCATATATTACCGGGAATTTGAATGTGGGTGATAAAACAATTGCTTCACAAGCGATATTGATTTACAATGCATTAAACAACTAATTTTAGGAAATAAAGAATGACTCATTTATTAAAGTCGATCTTATTGACTCATAAATCCATATCCACATGAATAAGATATTAAGCAACATAATTGCATTCTCCCTTAAGAATTATTATTTCATTTTCTTTGCCACAGGATTATTGTTGGTCGCCGGGATTATCACATTCAAAAACATGCCAATCGAGGCATTTCCAGATGTAACCAATACCGAAATCAGCATCATCACCCAATGGCCGGGACGAAGTGCCGAAGAAGTAGAGAAATTTGTCACCACTCCAATTGAAATTGCCATGAATCCGGTACAGAAGAAAGTAAGTCTTCGTTCGACCAGCATTTTTGGCCTTTCCTATATCAAATTGGTTTTTGAAGATGGTATCGTTGACCGTGATGCTCGTTCACAAGTTACAAATTTATTGGCAAATGCTGATTTACCTGAGGGAATCCAACCATCCATTCAGCCTCCCACAGGACCAACGGGTGAGATATTCAGGTATACTTTACGAAGTACGTTTCGTAATCAACGAGATTTAAAAACTATGCAGGACTGGGTTATAGACCGGCAATTGCGATCTGTACCCGGAGTAGCTGATGTGGTAAGCTTTGGGGGTATGGTTAAAACCTATGAGATAAAGGCAGATCCGGGGAAATTGGCTACACTGGGAATCACTCCGTTGGATTTATATACAGCAGTGAGCAAGAGCAATGTAAACATTGGGGGTGATATTATTAATAAGAATAATCAGGCTTATGTAGTGCGAGGTATCGGGTTATTGAACAACATTAATGAGATAAAAAATGTAGTGGTTCAAAACGTCAACGGTATTCCCGTACTGGTAAAAGATATCGCTGATGTAGAAGTATCTAACCAGCCTAGATTGGGGCTAGTGGGCCGTTCGGATGCATTGTTTGATGACAAAGGGAATCGAACTACCACAAATGAGGATGATGTGGTAGAGGCAATCGTTGTGATGCGGAAGGGAGAAAATCCTTCACAGGTCATACAGGCTGTTAAAGAGAAAATAGAGGACCTGAATAAACGCACGTTACCCCATGATACGAAAATAACACCTTATTACAACCGCGAGAACCTTATCAAATTCGCTACAAGTACCGTTTTGCATAATTTGTTTGAAGGCATTTTACTGGTTACATTGATTGTATCATTGTTTATGTTCAACTGGAGAACGACTCTGATTGTTTCGATCATCATACCACTGTCATTGTTGTTTGCTTTTATTTGTTTGAACTTAATGGGAATGAGTGCTAATCTTCTATCACTGGGAGCAGTCGATTTCGGGATCATTATAGATGGTGCGGTGGTCATGGTGGAAGGATTATTTGTTGTACTCGACCAAAAGGCCAAAGATGTAGGCATGGAACGTTTTAACAAAATGACGAAAAGAGGGTTAATAAAGAGGGATGGAACACGTTTGGCAAAAGCAATTTTCTTTTCAAAACTTATCATTATCACCGGATTATTACCCATTTTTGCCTTTCAGAAAGTAGAAGGCAAAATGTTCTCACCATTGGCTTACACCCTAGGGTTTGCGTTAGTAGGTGCATTAATTACTACCCTGACGTTAGTACCTGTCCTGATAAGGGTACTATTGAATAAAGACGTACATGAAAAGCATAATCCTATTGTACATTTCATAACGGAACGTTTAATGAAGGGTTTCGATTTCACCTACAGTCATAAAAAGTCAGCATTGATCGTATCATCCATCATCATTATTGCAGGGCTTTTCTCATTTAATTTATTGGGATCGGAATTTTTACCGGAAATCAATGAAGGAGCCATCTGGTTAAGGGCTCAATTGCCCTATTCAGTTTCATTGGACAAATCCATTGAAGTTTCCAATCAAATCCGGTCAACAGTAATCAAATTTCCACAAGTCCAAAACATAGTATCCCAAACAGGGAGACCCGATGACGGAACCGATGTTGCCGGATTTTACAACAATGAGTTTGACATACAACTCTTACCGGAAACCGATTGGAAACCCAAGATCAGCAAAGAAGAACTCATCGATAAAATGAATAAAAAGCTATCCGTTATTCCAGGGGTAGATTTCAACTTTTCACAACCCATTACCGATAATATTGAAGAGGCTATATCAGGAGTAAAAGGCTCTATCTGTGTAAAAATATTTGGTGATTCATTGAATTATATGGAAAATAAATCAACTGAAATCTGTAACATTCTCAGAACAGTAAGGGGAATCAGTGATTTAGGTGTTATAAAAAACATAGGACAACCTGAACTGGATATTGATTTGAATCAACAAAACATGGCTTTGTACGGTGTATCCACAGCAGATGCCAACGCAGTGATTGAAATGGCGATTGGAGGTAAAGTAGCGACTAAGCTGTATGAAGGCATTCAAAAGTTCGATATTCGAATACGCTTTCCCGAACAAAACAGAAACACGATCGAGAATATAGGGAATCTCATGGTTCCCACTTCAAGCGGTTCCAAAGTCCCTATTAAAGAAATAGCCGATATTACCATGAAAACCGGACCTTGTCTTATTTTCAGGGATGCTAACCGTAGATATTCTGCCGTAAAGTTCTCCGTCCGTGACAGGGATATGGGAAGTGCAGTTGAGGAAGCGCGTTCAAAAGTAAACAAAGTCGTAAAACTGCAAAATGGATATGATATGATCTGGCAGGGTGATTTTGAGAATCAACAACGGGCAGTGAAAAGACTCGCCCAAGTGGTTCCTGTTAGTTTGATTTTGATTTATCTATTACTTTTTATGATGTTCGGAAATCTGAAAGATGCCGGATTAGTCTTTCTCAATGTACCCTTTGCAATTGTGGGAGGTATTGCAGTACTTTTATTAACCGGCACCAATTTCAGTATTTCAGCCGGTATTGGATTTATTGCCTTATTTGGTATCTGTATCCTGAGCGGAGTATTATTGATTAGTGCGTTTAAAGATAATATAGAAAGGCTGAAAGGTCAAAAGAACATTTTATCTCAATCGATACGGTTAGGTGTTCGAACAATGATTCGACCGGTAATGATGACCGCCCTGATGGCTGCCATTGGTTTATTTCCGGCTGCCATATCACATGGTATCGGCTCCGAAAGTGCGCAACCTCTGGCCCGTGTGGTAATTGGAGGAATCTTGTGCGCCATGTTTTTCTCGCTTTTAGTTTTCCCACTTATATTTGCCTGGGCTTACCGAAAAGTGGGGAGCATTCATCTAAACAAAACATTGGATACTCTGTAATTAAAAAAAGAACGAAACCTTCAATCTAATGAAGGCTTCGTTCTTTATCTTTTAATATTCTGATGACCGGTAGCCAAGCACTTTCAGTATTTAGTATATTTTCTTTTTCGAATGAGTTGATAGGCAATTCCGAAGAGGAGTAGAAAGCCAATAGGGATTATCACGTTGATTAGCTGCCAGGAAACCCTTTCTTCATTGGTAATTCTTTTGTTCAACAACCTCAATTGTAAGGTTCGCGACCGTAATTGAAGCCATCCATCATTATCAGCAAGATATAGAACAGCGTTTTGAATAAACTCTTTATTACCAAATTGTTGATTCATATACCGGTCAAAACCAAGGGGAATTGAAGAACTATCTTTTGCCATTACTTCATTTCGAATAATTTCACCATCGGCCACTATTATCTGACGGGTATCGACACTCTGTTTCCTGAATGGCAAAGAAGTTATTAGTCCTTTGGGAGTCATTCTGTTTGCAAAATCAGATTCAAACTTTCCTTCCAGCGCAACTGCCACAGGAACATATCCCACATTGAAATACGTTTTATCCGTCGCTTTTATTTTCTGGCTCACATCAATTGTTGTGGGCGTTCCAACAATATGTGTATTGTCGGAAGTGGCCAGCAAAACCTGACTTTTTACTTGTTTATTATCACCCACCATATCAATCGCAGAACAAAATTCCGAACGTACCTGAGTGATATTACGGGTTACCGGATGATCAGGTGAGGTTAGCAACAATGGAGCATAGTACCAGGGAGTAGCTTCAAATTGCGGGGTAGCATTGACCGGAGCTATATTGACAGGTACCGAAGCACATTGAACATCCTGCAACAATACAGGATTGATGCGCACCCCATAACGAAAAAGCTGATCATTTAAATTCAGATCGAGTTCTATGGCGGGTGAAAGCCCTGTGGAGGATAAATTTTCTTTTGATATGCGTACCCCATCGAGCAACCATAACACCTTGCCCCCATTCATAATATATTGATCGATAATGAATTTTTCCGACTCACTGAAAGGTTTTACCGGTTTAGCAATAATAATCACTTTGTAATTATCCAGAATGGAGGCATTGTTACCAAGCACCCCACGGTCAATCTGGAAGTATTTACTCAATGACTTGCTGACATCAAAGGTTTCAGCTTCCGACAGTTCACCGTGTCCTTCCATAAAGGCTATTTTAGAAACCTCGGTATTGACTAATCGTCGGATACCATCGGTAATCTCAAATTCTAAATTCTCAATGGAGATATTTATATTTTCCTCTCCTGTATTTCCCAATATATTCTTAAGAAGGTTTACCTGTACTTTTTTACCTTTATAAGTCATTTCAATCCACGGGAATAGTACTTTTTGAATGGATTTGCCTTCCTTATCACGTTCATAGACAGCGGTAGGCAGTAAACCACGTGATTGTAGCTCAGCGTATTTCTTTTCACGCTGCCCCGGGGAGTCAGCCAGGGAGGGATTTTCATACTTTATATCAATGCTCTTCGTTGAATAAACAGAAAGTTCATCCAATAATTCAGCTGTTGAGTTTTTCAACCTGTTAAATCCGGGGTTCAAATCTCCATCCAGATAAACAACCACTTCCAGGGGTGAATCTATCTTAGACATGAGATTTTTAGTCTGGTAGGCTATGCTGTAACGTTTATCGGATGTCAAATCAAAACGGACAAAATAGAAGATTGAAATTATAAATAACACTACGAGAAAGATCAAAAACAATATATTTCGAGGAATTCTAATTTTCATATCAGTACTATGGATTTAGAAAATGACCTATTATTAAACACACTAAATCAATTAATTTGGAAGGTTATCAGAAAGAAGAAAACTATAAATTATTTCATGTTCAAAAGAAACTAATTATAGGATGCAAAGATAATCAATTTAAACATACCTTAATTTTAATTTCCCCGATATTTCATGACCATCAACTTATCACTTACATGCATTCTTTTTCAATCTTTATTTCCTCTGTTTTTCCCTAACTTAAGTCATATGCATCCTATCATCATGAACTAAGCATTGTGTGAGATGTCACAGTGATGTCACAGTAGTGTCACAGTGATGTCACAGTGATGTTACAGTATTATTTAGGACTGTGATATCACTGTAATAACAGCGTCACTTCATACTGATAATTCACTTATTTTTGTATTCATGGTAAGTTCATGTGCACTTAATGACTAAAAGAAACACCGAACAGGACAGAGAAAAATGCCGGAAAAAGTGTATCGTTCTGTTTTTGCAGGGGAATATCAGCCAACTATTTGAATTGAACTACCGAATCATAACTAGTTTATTTTATGTCAATTACGTGTAATCTTAAATTTATTTTTCAATCAGTTGCCAATGTCGATAGCTGACTCTTACACAGTTGAACAGGTCGATTTAAGGTGGAGAACATTGGTTATCCGGTGGGAGAATGACATAAATAGGGCTTTGCATTTTGGTTGCCTTAAAAAACCCTTTTTTCCTTTTGAAGGACAAATTGCTTATTGAATGGGTGGATTAATTTTATTATCTTTGCCAATCGGTATTAAAATTTGTTGTTTAAATCAATGATTATGGCATTCAAAACATTACGTTTTCACGAACAGGAAGTTATATGAATGATGAAAATGAATTTAACTTTCGAACTACCAAATAATGTCGCATCAATCATAACTAAATTTCTTCAAAATGGGTAAAATAATCTCGTTAGCAAACCAAAAGGGTGGCGTTGGTAAGACTACCACGGCTATTAATCTGGCTGCTTCGTTGGCTTCACTCGGTAAAAAAGTTTTGTTAATAGACGCCGATCCCCAGGCAAATGCTTCCTCGGGACTTGGCATAGATATACGCTCGCTGGAGTTTACCATCTATGAATGCCTGATTGATAAAGTTCCGCCCCTTCAAGCCATTCATCCAACCGAAGTGGAAAACCTGTTTATCCTACCCTCGCATATTGACCTGGTAGGTGCCGAAATAGAAATGCTCAACATGGATAACCGCGAACGGGTTATGCAGGAAATGCTGACACCCTTAAAACCACTATATGATTACCTGTTGATTGATTGTTCACCTTCGTTGGGGTTGATCACCGTAAATTCACTGACGGCTTCCGATTCGGTGATTATACCGGTACAATGCGAATATTTTGCGCTCGAAGGAATCAGCAAATTACTGAATACCATCAAGATCATCAAGAGTAAATTAAATCCAGAAATGGAAATTGAAGGATTTTTGTTGACCATGTACGATAATCGACTGCGGTTGGCTAACCAGGTGTACGCCGAGGTAAAGAAACATTTCCAGGGAATGGTGTTTGAAGCGGTGATCACCCGGAACGTCCGATTGAGTGAAGCACCCAGCCATGGCAAACCGGTTTTATTGTACGATTCAGAATCTAAGGGTTCATTAAATTATATGGAATTAGCTAACGAATTGATAGCTAAACATAAAATCGCAATTTGATTCTTTTCGAAAGTAATAATTAATAAAAATACACGTTATCATACATTACATATGGCAAAGAATATAACAGGGTTAGGAAGAGGTTTAGGCGCACTGATCGATACCGAAAACATTAAGACAGATGGCTCATCTTCCATTAGCGAAGTGGAAATTGACAGGATCTTTGCAAACCCGAACCAACCACGGAGTCATTTTAATGAAGATGCCTTGACGGAATTGGCGACATCCATCCGTGAACTTGGGGTAATTTCGCCTATCACCCTTCGCAAAAATGAGGATGGAACCTATTTGATTATTGCCGGCGAACGAAGATTCAGAGCCTCAAAGCTAGTTGGACTAAGGACTATTCCAGCATACGTGAGAACTGCTGCCGATGAACAAATTGTGGAGATGGCATTGATTGAAAACATTCAACGGGAGGATTTGAATGCGATTGAAATTGCCTTGACATTCTACCGGTTAATGGAAGAATACAAATTAACCCAGGAACGATTGAGCGAACGGGTAGGTAAAAAACGTGCCACCATTGCGAACTACCTGAGATTATTACGCCTGCCGGCTGAAATTCAAATGGGTATCAAAGATAAGAAAATTGATATGGGACATGCCCGGGCTATTTTAGGGATAAACGATCCGGCAGTTCAATTGCATCTTTATGAATCGATTTTAGAAAATGATTATACGGTTCGAAAAGTTGAAGAATTAGTGAGGTTGTTTTTAGAAACAGGAAGTTTGGAAACGAAAGCAAAGGTCAACACCCCCAACCCACTTAAGAGCCTACAGGAATATGATGATTTAAAAAACCAACTGAGTAAAGTTTTTGGAATAAACGTAGAATTTACTTGTAATCAAGCGGGCAAAGGGAAAATATCATTTCCTTTTTCGAACGACGAGGAATTATCAGGTATCATGGAGTTATTCGATAAAATTTAATAAGTAGTTTTAGTGAATAAAAACTCGTACATACTGGTTATTGTTTTTTTACTGATATCGGCTGGTATTCAGGCACAGTTAGATTCCATTAAGAATCAATTGCCTAAAGATACAGTTGCCAGGGTGCTTGTAAATAAGAAAGTCACGGCAGAGATTAAACAGGTTGCGGATACATTACATTCAAAGGTTTTTAAACCGGATCCTTCCAGAGCTGTATGGATGGGAGCTATCATACCGGGTTATGGTCAGATCCTCAATAAAAAATACTGGAAATTACCGATTGTTTACGGAGGTTTTCTGGGATGTGCTTATGCTGTCACCTGGAATTCGGGCCGTTATCAATCCTATAAAACTGCATATTTAGATATTATAAGATATAATTCGGATGATTCTTATAAAAGTATCGTTGACAAGAATCCCAGTGCTGTCAGTTTTTATCAGATATTACCACCCGGCTACACGATTGAAAGAATTGGAGGAATAGCCCAATGGACCACAATATTACAGAGTGCACAAGACAATGCGCGACGATACAGGGATTTAAGCATTATCATCACCATTGGGTTTTACGCACTTACGATTGTGGATGCCTACGTAGATGCTCAATTATATGATTTTGATATAAGCCCCAATCTATCCATGCATGTACAACCAACTTTGATGGAGAACAGATACGGGTTAAACAACACGTTAGGGTTACAATGCTCCATTAATTTAAAATAGTTAGATTACAGTTTGAAAAAATATCCTTTTACGATGAATTTTAGAAGCTCACTTTCCACCGTATTATTGTTAATGATTTGTTGTGCTTGTTGTTATTCACAAACTAAGAATGTTGTGAATGATGAAAAAGCAGTCATGGACACTACATTAATAATCCCGGCAGAATTCAATAACACACTTGACTATATGTTACAGTCGTGGGTTATTCAGCGAGCTAATACATCAAACTGCCAGTCGACTACCGATTTGGGTGTTGTATCCGATTCAACTTACAAATCAAGGTTATCCAAAATGCCTTGTTTAATGGAAATGCCCTACAATCCAACCGTACGATCGTATATTGACCTGTATACCATCCGTAAACGCCGGCAGGTAGAGTATATGCTTGGGATGAGCAATTATTACTTCCCAATTTTCGAGCAAGTGTTGGGAGCAAATAACCTTCCGTATGAATTAAAATATTTATCTATTATTGAATCGGCCCTGAATACAACCATCGTGTCACGAATGGGTGCTGCCGGATTATGGCAACTCATGATCGGTACGGGCAGAATGTACGGATTAGAAATCAATAGTCTGGTAGATGAACGACTCTCACCCATTAAAGCAACGAATGCTGCCGCCAGGTTTTTAAAGGACTTGTTTTCAATCTATGGTGATTGGAATTTAGTGATCGCCTCTTACAATTGTGGTCCGGGCAATGTGAATAAAGCCATACGAAGGGCAGGCGGTAAAAGGGATTATTGGGCAATTTATCCTTACCTACCCAGGGAAACAAGAGGTTATGTACCCATTTTTATTGCTGCCAATTATTCTTTAATTTATGCTTCGGAACATAATCTGTGTCCCGCCATTGTAAATATGCCGGCTTTGACGGATACAGTGATGGTTCATCAACGTATTCATTTGGAACAGATTGCAACAGTATTAAGTTTGCCAATCGAAGAAGTCAGGCTTCTTAACCCGCAATACAGACGGGATATTATTCCCGGGGATATCAAACCTTATGCATTATGTCTTCCATTGAATTATGCGAACACCTTTATAGAAAAATTCAAGGAAGTTATTTCCTATAAAGCTGATGAGTTGATATATAACCGCAGGAGCGAAATTGAAGTCCCACAGGCTGCTGCCACCATTACACCCGGTGGATACGGTAAGGTAATCTTTTACAAAGTAAAATCAGGACAAACTATTGGAATGATTGCTTCTAAAAACGGGGTTTCTGTTGCCAAATTAAAAAAATGGAACAACCTCCATGGTTCTACTATCCGTAAAGGCCAGCGATTGAAAATTATTAAATAATCAGGCGATCATTATGGAAAAACTCTTCTATTCAATTTCTGAGGTTGCTGACATGTTTCATGTCAATCAATCGAATCTGCGTTTTTGGGAAAATGAATTCAAGCAACTCACGCCTAAAAGAAACCCCAAAGGGACAAGATTTTACTCTCAGGAGGATATTTCAATCATTAAGTCAATCATTTATCTTGTCAATGAACAGAAACTCACCCTGGACGGTGCAAAGCGTAAATTAAGCCAGAAAAAAGACACTATTGCCAAGCAATCGGAGGTAGTTGAACGATTGAAACAGATTCGAAAAGAATTAATGGGAATTTCAAATGCACTCACTCAATAACATCTCGTTAGAAATAGTCTCTTACTATATTACATGAGAAACACCTTCCCGCTTGCTTTTATATTATTCATTTCTCTCGGTCTTTCAACTCTTTCTGCACAAAAAAATCCAAAGAATGTCATTTTTTTAATTGGTGATGGAATGGGGCTATCCCAGGTCTATGCTGGAATGGTGGCCAATGGCAATAGCCTTCAATTGGAACGTTGTACTTACAGTGGTTTCTCCAAAACTTATTCGTCTAACAATTTCATCACCGATTCAGGGGCAGGGGCAACTGCATTAGCCTGTGGGGTGAAAACAAAAAACGGTATGATCGGTATGGGTCCCGATTCTATTGCCGTGGAATCAATACTTGAACTATCCAAGAAAAACAAGCTTTCTACAGGTATTGTGGTCGCGTGCTCGGTTACCCATGCTTCAGCTGCTTCCTATATCGCCCATCAAGTAAACAGGGATATGAACGAGGAAATAGCCCTTGATTATTTAAAGACAAATATCGATGTGTTCATTGGTGGAGGTCGAAAGTATTTTGAGGACAGGACAGATGGACGTAACCTTACGAATGAATTGAAAGCCAATAAATATCAGATTGCCTACAATATAGAAGAAGTTAAATCCCAAAAATCAGGCAAATTAGCTGGTTTACTCTATGATGATCAGAATCCAGGAATGCCCGATAGAGGTACCATGTTACCCGATGCTACTACTTCAGCCATAGATATTTTGGGAAATAATAAAAGAGGGTTTTTCCTTATGGTCGAAGGTTCCCAAATAGATTGGGCAGGACACGATAACAACCCAAAGCAAATCATAAAAGAAGTATTGGATTTCGATCAAACGATTGGAAGAGTGCTCGATTATGCGAAGAAGGATGGGAATACGTTGGTAATTATTACCGCCGATCATGAAACTGGAGGAATGACCATTCTGGATGGTAAGTTCAATTCTGACAATGTGAAAGTACAATTTTCATCAAAAGATCACTCGGGAGTACCGGTCCCTGTTTTTGCCTATGGTCCGGGTGCCGAGAACTTTTCCGGTTTTATGGAAAATACCAGTTTCAAGAATAAAATAGAACGGTTGTTGAATTTAAAAAAATAGGGATCTGAAATTATGCGCAATATTGAACATGAAAAAAGAATTGTCAAATGGATGATTCTTTTTTATTGCCGTAAAAAGCACCAGGCAACAACACACCTTTGCAATGATTGTGAGGCATTGGAGCTTTATTCAATCGACAGATTATCGAATTGCCCGTTTAGAGAGCATAAGAAGCCCTGTAAAAATTGTAAAGTACATTGTTA
>CAIYOZ010000130.1 GCA_903927945.1 uncultured Bacteroidales bacterium
CCCTTTACAAAGTCCAATAAACATTCTCGCTACATATTTTACATCAACTTGTAAATTATAAATTCATGTAAATTAATTTTACATTGACAGATTCAATTAGTTGTTAACTTGTAAAATTGTAAATCAAAAAATTATGGGATATTTATTTTCATCCGAGTCGGTATCGGAAGGTCATCCTGACAAAGTTGCCGATCAGATTTCAGATGCCATACTGGATAACTTCCTGGCATTGGACAAAGAATCAAAAGTAGCATGCGAAACATTGGTGACAACCGGACAAGTAGTCCTGGCCGGAGAGGTAAAATCCTCCGCGTACATCGATGTACAATCGGTAGCTCGCCGTGTCATCAACCGAATTGGCTATACAAAAAGCGAATATAAGTTTGATGGTGACTCATGCGGTGTATTTTCAGCCATTCACGAACAATCGGGCGATATTAATCGCGGGGTTGAACGGGAGGATCCTATGAATCAGGGAGCCGGTGACCAGGGAATGATGTTTGGTTACGCCAGCAACGAAACGAAGAACCTGATGCCCATAGCACTTGACTTGTCACATGCCCTGGTAGAGGAATTAGCCGGTATCCGTCGGGAAGGGAAATTCATGCTTTACCTTCGTCCTGATTCTAAATCACAGGTAACCATTGAATACAATGACAACAATCAGCCTGTGAAAGTTCATACGGTGGTGGTTTCAACCCAACACGATGATTTCATCCAACCTACCCTGGATAAAAGTCAGGAACTTGTAGACAAACAAATGTTGGAGATCATTCGCGAAGACGTAAAAAACATATTGATCCCCCGTGTTAAAGCATTGGACGTTCAATTCGAACAGTTATTCAAAGATGATTTTGTATTGCATGTGAATCCAACCGGAAAATTTGTGATTGGTGGACCTCATGGAGATACCGGATTAACGGGAAGAAAGATTATCGTTGATACCTACGGTGGAAAAGGTGCTCACGGTGGTGGTGCATTCTCAGGGAAAGATCCTTCGAAGGTAGACCGCTCGGCAGCATATGCTTCCCGCCATATTGCCAAAAACATTGTGGCAGCTGGTCTGGCCAATGAGGTATTGGTACAGGTGGCTTATGCCATTGGTGTTGCAAAACCCATGAATCTTTATATAAACACTTACGGTACAGCTCAGGTAAAACTGAGTGATGGTGAAATAGCTTCAAAAATAGAGGAACTGTTCGATATGCGACCAAAAGCTATTGAAGAACGTTTGAAATTACGTTTCCCTATTTATGAGGAAACTGCTTCGTATGGTCACGTTGGTCGCACACCGGTCATTGTAACCAAGAAGTTTAAAGATGGTAACGGAAAAGAATTTACTCAGACAGTAGAATTATTTACCTGGGAAAAAACAGATAAAGTGGCCGATATTAAAGCTGCTTTTGGATTGTAAGATTCACATTTTACAATTACAACAATCAAAGAAGTCCGGTTTACTTAGTAAGCCGGACTTCTTTTGTTTTAGTTGATTGGATAATTAGTTAATTAGTTGCTTAGTTAAATTCGATTGCAACAAATTACTTATAAGATCCGTTTGTAATTAATCACCCATTCACAGACAACCATTTTTTCAATCAACCAATTAACGAATTAACTAATCAATGACTCAATTTCCCATAATTCTCTTCGATGGTATTTGTAATTTATGTTGTGGATGGATCCAATTTGTCATACGCAGGGACAAAGAACAGAAATTCAGGTTTGCTTCCCTTCAATCGGAAAGTGGAATCAGGCTTCTGAATTCAATTGGACTGGCAACAGGAAGCCCTGAATCGATTGTGTATCTGAAAGGGAGCAACCATTTTTTTGAATCGTCAGCAGTACTGGAAATACTCTATGACATAGGGGGTATCTGGAGACTGTTTATCCTATTTAAATTGATTCCCCCTTTCATACGTGATAGCGTTTACCGGTTTATTGCCAACAGAAGATACTTTATTTTTGGCTCACGTGGTTCATGTTATCTTCCCTCTTCAGAAAATCAGAAAAGATTCTTGCCATAGAAGGCTAAAGAGTTATAAAATTCCATCTTTTTAAAGTAACTTTGTACCAAAATTCGGAATCATAGTATGTGGAATAAGATTAAGATACAACTTCTTGTTATTTTGGAATTTATAAAACATTGGTTTGGTAAGTTTCTCACTGAACTTCCCGGTATGTGGAAGTTACTCAAAGTATGGGTAATAAAATTTATTGCCTGGAGGAAAGCCCGCTTTGAACGTCACCGCAAACTCGTATGGTACCGTAAAATAATCAACGCATTTTTGACTTTCATAGTCCTGTTCTTACTCTATCTGTTCATAGTGGATATTAATTTCCTGTGGTTGTTTGGAAAAATCACCCGGACTGAGAAGTATCAGCAATCCGAATCAAAGTTCAGCTTCCATCATTTACTCATCCGACAATAAGGTGATTGGTAAATACTTTCGGGAGAACAGGACTCCGGTTACTTATGATGAGATTTCCCCAAAACTGATTAAAACCTTAATAGCTACTGAAGACGTCCGTTATTACCAACATTTCGGAATAGATTTTCAGGGTCTTTTCTCTGCCATAAAGGATATGACGAAAGGCAGGAGCCGTGGTGCAAGTACCATTACCCAGCAATTGGTGAAAAACATGTACAAAACCCGAAATCAGTATTCAACGGGTTTCTTTGGTTACATCCCCGGGGTGAAACTGATTATCAGTAAAACAAAGGAGTGGACAACGGCAGTCAAAATTGAAATGTTCTACAGCAAAAAGGACATTTTGACCATGTATTTCAACACCGTGGATTTTGGAAGCAACGCTTTCGGGATACATACCGCAGCAAAAACTTACTTCAATACCACACCTGCCAAGCTTAATTACGAGCAGTCAGCTACCTTGGTTGGACTTCTAAAGGCAACCACCTCCTATAGCCCCATTGCTCATCCGGTTCGTTCCATGGAACGGCGGAATGTGGTATTGGAAAATCTGGTTAAACAAAAAGTAATCAGTCAGCATGAATGCGATTCCTTGATAAAGATTCCGATACGTTTGAATTTCAGCATTGAACAATCCTATGACGGGAATGCACTTCACTTTCGTGCCTACCTGGAGAAATACCTACAGGACTGGGAGGAAGAAACAGGATATGATATCTTTTCAGATGGTTTAAAAATATATGTGACCATTGACTCGAGGATGCAAGAATATGCTGAACAAGCTGTCAACAAACAAATGCGAATCGTTCAAAAGAAATTCAATGATCATTGGCGAGGACAGAACCCCTGGCAGGATGAAAACCACAAAGACATTGTTAATTTCGTAGAGGATATTGCTAAGAAGACAAAAGCGTATGCCATGTTTTCGGCTAAATATAAAAACAAACCTGATTCACTCAACTATTTCTTAAACAAGCCCCATAAAACTAAGGTGTTTGATTATGATTCTGGTGAAAAAGACCTCAATCTGAGTATCATGGATTCCATTCGGTATATGAACCGGTTCATGCATAGTAGCTTTGTAGCTATGGAACCTGAATCGGGTAGTGTAAAAGCCTGGGTGGGTGATATTGATTTTAAATTCTGGCAATACGATAAAGTAGCACAATCTAAGCGTCAGCCAGGCTCAACCTTTAAGCTCTTCGATTATACTGCCGCCATGATGCACGGCATGTCGCCTTGCGACATGATGACCGACAGGCCGGTGAGATGGACTTATAAAGAAGGTGTGAAGGATAAGACCTGGGCTCCCCGGAATGCGAATGGTTACAGTTTAGGATATGCCGTTTCTTTGAAAAATGCATTTGCCCAATCGATCAACACAATTGCAGTACAGGTCTCCCAAATTATTGGAATCCCTGAAATCATCAAATATGCTCACCTGTTGGGTATTCAAACGCCCTTGGAAGATAAACCTTCCACTTGTCTGGGGTCTTCGGATGTCTCCTTACTGGAGTTAGTAAATTCGTTTGGCACAGTGGTCAATGAAGGTGTATACAACGAACCTATAATCATTACCCGGATCGAAGATAAGGATGGAAATGTAGTTTATGAACCTAAGAAGGTACAAAAACGTGTCATCCCCTATGAAGTTGCCTGGTTAATGACCGAGATGTTAAAAGGGGGAATGACAGAACCCGGTGGTACTTCCCGTGCACTCTGGAGTTGGGATATCTTCCATTACAATACTGATTTTGGAGGTAAGACAGGCACCTCATCCAATCACTCCGATGCATGGTTTATCGGTGTAACTCCTAAATTGATTGGTGGTGCATGGGTTGGTGGTGAACAACGTTGTGTCCATTTCCGTACAGGAGAACTGGGTCAGGGAAGTCGTACAGCATTGCCTATATTCGGTATGTTTATGGAAAAAGTATTAAAAGACGAAAGCCTGAAACAATATCGTGGAAAGTTCCCAACGAAACCAAAAGAACCAATCTCACGCAATTATTCGTGTGTGACTCATCTCAGACCCGATTCAACAGAAACTGATTCTTCTAAGATCGAAGATGTAGTAGTCCCTGAAGATGTTCCGGTATCGAATGAGCCGCCAAATAATTAAGTTATCTTCTATTCGAAATCTGGGTTGTCAAGAAATTAGGATACAAACAACTCATAAAAAATCCGGCGGATCTTCCATAAAGAAGTTCAGCCGGATTTTTTATAATCGCTAAATATGTTTTTAGATAATCAGCATAGCATCACCGTATACTCCAAATTTATATTCTTCTTTTATCGCTAATTCATATGCCTTCATGATCAGGTCATAATCACCAAAAGCAGCCGTAAGCATTATTAGGGTGGAATATGGCAAGTGGAAATTAGTGATCAATGAATTAGCCACTGTAAAGTCATAAGGAGGGAAAATGAATTTATTAGTCCAACCATCGTAAGGTTTTATTTTACCTTCTGTACCCACTACTGTTTCCAAGGCACGCATGACTGTCACCCCGACGGCACATATATTGCGATTTTCATCATGGGCCTTATTGACAACATCTGCAGTTTCAGGAGTCACCGACATTTGTTCAGAATCCATTTTATGTTTGGTCAGATCTTCCACATCTATTTCGCGAAAATTACCCAAACTCATGTGGGAAGTAATGAATGTCTTTTCGATGCCTTTAATTTCCATCCGTTTCATCAACTCACGACTAAAATGCATACCGGCAGCAGGTGCTGAGACAGCTCCTTCATGTTTTGCAAAAATAGTCTGGAATCTTTCAGCATCTTCCGGTTCTACTTCACGGGTTATATTGCGGGGTAGTGGTGTTTCACCTAATGCATAGAGCCCTTTCTTGAATTCTTCATGAGTTCCGTCAAATAAGAAACGAAGGGTTCTGCCCCGTGATGTAGTATTATCAATCACTTCGGCTACAATGGAATCATCGTCTCCAAAGTACAACTTATTTCCAATGCGGATTTTGCGTGCCGGTTCCACCAGTACATCCCACAAGCGCATTTCATGATTTAATTCACGTAACAAAAAAACTTCAATCTGTGCACCCGTTTTTTCTTTGTTACCAAACAAACGGGCCGGAAACACTTTTGTATCATTAAAAACAAACAGGTCCTTTTCATTGAAATATTCAAGTACATCTTTAAATGTTTTATGTTCAAACTCACCAGTTTTGCGATGGATAACCATTAAACGGGATTCGTCACGATGTTTTGACGGATATTGGGCGATAAGCTCATCCGGCAACTTGAATTTAAACTTAGATAACTTCATATTTTATTGTTTAATTGTTTCATTTAAAAAAAATAATACTTTTATTTGAATGCCGTTAGCAGAGAACTGACAACTGTTGACTTTTCAGTATTTCTGCTTCAACATGCAACACCAGGTCATCTATTTGCCAGCAATCATCCAGATGGACTTCACCTATCCGGGTTCGTTCCAATGCAATCAAATGAGCACCACTACCCAAACCGACACCTATATCCCTTGCCAAGGCACGAATATAGGTTCCTTTACTGCAGACTACCCTTATCTTGAGGATAGGTAAAGTAAAATCCAAAACTTCGATGTCATCTATAACCAATAACTTCGATTTTAGTTCAACTTCCTGTCCATTACGTGCATAATCATAAGCCCTCTTACCGTCGACCTTTACGGCAGAATAGACAGGAGGTACCTGTTGGATTTCTCCTAAAAACTGTGGAATTACCTGATCGATTAACTCCCGGGTAATATGTGCTGTAGGATAGGTACCATCTACATCCATTTCCAAGTCAAAGGAGGGCGTTGTAGCCCCTAATTTCAGGGTGGCTACGTATTCTTTAGTCTGATACTGAAAGCTCTCTATCAGCTTGGTTGATTTACCGGTGCAAAGAATCATTACCCCGGTAGCCAGAGGATCAAGCGTACCGGCATGACCAACTTTCAGTTTCTTTACATTCAGTGTTTTCTGTAATTTCCAACGTAATTTATTTACCAGGTTAAACGAAGTCCAGGTCAATGGCTTCGCTACATACAACACTTCTCCCTTTATAAAATCCATTCTACAATTTATGATTTCCTTTCTCCTTTAGGGAGTCAGGAAAAATTATAATCGTTTATAGTATGCTTAAATCAACACCCAGGAAAATGAGGATCAATATAGCTACCCCCACAACGATTCTATAATATCCAAAGGCTTTAAAACCATATTTAGTGAGGAAGCCTATAAAAAATTTAATGGCAGCCATAGCTACTACAAAGGCCACCAGATTACCAATGAGCAGGGTTATCAGATTATCCGACAACATAGATTTAGCAGCAGGATCCATGATCAACTTAAGCAACTTATAACCCGATGCAGCCGCCATAGTCGGTACAGCCAGAAAGAATGAAAATTCAGCGGCATTTTTGCGTGTCAGTTTAGTTGTCATACCTCCCACTATGGAAGCCATGGAACGTGACACTCCGGGTATCATGGCAATGCATTGATAAAAACCAATCTTCAGGGCACGTTTCCAGTCCATGGTTTGGTCTTCATTGGGTTTATCGAACCATTTATCAACAAACAACATCAACACCCCACCCAGCACCAGCATGATGGCAACCACCACTACGTTTTCGAGTAACATATCGATTTTCTCACTCAACAGAAACCCCAACACCAATGCCGGAATAACTGCGACCAGTAATTTCCAATAGAAGTCAAAGGTCTGAAAAAATCTCTTCCAATAAAGAACTACCACCGACAGGATAGCTCCAAATTGTATATTGACAGTAAATGCTTTTACAAATTCAGTACTTTCAATAGCCAATAACTTTTGAGCAATGATCATATGCCCGGTAGAGGATACCGGAAGAAATTCAGTTATTCCTTCGACAATACCCAGAATAATTGTTTGAATTAAATTCATTCTTATTTATTTTTGGGTTTGTAGAGGATAGCAAATATGATAGAAATAAAGCCAAACAATGAAATCATTGGCCCTAAGGTGATACGGCGAAAACTAAATACATCGGGATTAAATTCCTTCACGGTTGAAGATCCTGTCATAAGTACGAAACCCAAAATGACAATGGCAAAGCCTACTGCAATCAAAATAATATTGATTTTGCCAAGGGTGAATTGTTTGTTTTCCATTTTAATAAATTATTGAATTATTGAATATTGAATCTGATGATTAAATAAAATACATATCGTTGATGTTCATCCGCAGGTATCTGCCTACCGAGAAATAAGAAGAAATAGCAGTCAATGTTATGCCTAGCACGATAACTATACTACCAACGATACAGGCAGTGAAAGGTTGAATAATAGAACCGGGCATTCCAAACTGGTAATGTACAAAATAAACCACACCACCCAGTAAAAGAATGGATATGAAGGAAGCTGCCAAGCCATTTAACATGCTGCTGCCAATATATGGACGACGGATAAACCACGGTGTGGCGCCTACCAATTTCATGGTATTGATCAGGAAACGATCGGAATAAAGTGAAAGACGAATGGTAATATTGATCAATGCAACCGATACAAATAGTAAAACAGCCGCCAATGCCAGCAAGATAAGACTCACTTTCCGTACATTATCATTCACCAGGCTTACCATATCCTTCTGATAAACCACCCGGTTAATATGTTCGAAAGATTTTAATTTTGTTTGAATCTTCCCGACACTGTCATTGTTAGCATATTGTGCATGTAATTTCACCTCGATGGATGCCTTCAACGGATTATACCCTAAAAAGTCTTTGGGGTTCTCCCCCAGATTCGTGATATGGTCCTTTAAAGCCTCTTCTTTCGAAATATAATCGACCGATTTCGCGTACTGTGATGACTTCAGGTAATTTTCTATCCGTAGTGCATCTTGTTGCGGAATTCCATCATCAAGTATGATGGACAAATTAATGTTTTCCTTTACATACGTACTCATATCGTGAGCTACAAACAGCAGGAGAAACACTAGTCCCACCAGAAACAATACCAACGACATACTGATGGTAGAGGTTAAATGGATATTCAAAAAAACAGGTTTGCTTACTTTCGATTTATCTTTTGACATTCTATTCAATGTTTATCTTATTCTAATTTATGCTTTTATTGTTTTTTTCCGGGGATCCATCCATTGCCACAAAATGTAACCTATAATACTCAAAATTAATAAAATAGTAGATATTAACCCAAGCGTATTTCCTAGTGAATAAGATGCTGGTTCAAACTTATATTCAATATCGTAATTCCCTGCTTTAAGAGGCATAGCCCTTAATAAATAATTGGCACGCACATAAGGCACTTTGCTACCTCCGATATAAGCATTCCAGCCTTTATCATAATATATTTCCGAGAATACAGCCACCTGATCGGTCTTTGAGGTGAAGTGGTAAACTAAATCATTGGGGGCATACTTTGTCAGCGTAATACGTGCTGTGGTATCGGGTTTCAGCTTGGCTGGCAATTGCGAAGCATACTCTTTATCGACGACCACATCCTTCTTCGTATTGATTTCGCCCAACAATTTCATCTCTTCATTGGCATTGTCAGCAATTCGTATATTGTTAACAAACCAGGCATTTCCATTTGCATATGGATTCACAATCGGTGCGGCCTCTTTGTTATAAATCAGGTATTTCATGTTCAGCATATTCAATACACCCAATGAGTCCATGGTTTTATAAATAGCATCTGGTGTTGCCGACTTGCCGAACGTTGCAAATAATCGCCCGATTTCTTTATCCAGATGCATATTAATCAATTCCTGATAACGACGTAGCTTAGCGGCGTGGTATCCTCCAATGCTTTTGTGGAAATAAGAAGGGGTAGCATCCTGGAAGATACTAACTGTTCCATCCAATACCCGGTAATCAGACTTATCCTGTAAAATGATATTATCAGCTTTTGAGGGTGTAACCAATGTTTCCAAATGACGGGGACGTTGAAAGTTATCATTGTTGAGGTAACGTTTTGCTACCGGTACAAGGTCTAACATGATCAATACACCTAAAAGCAAATAACTCACCTTCAGTTTTAAATAATCTTTAGCATACAGCCATAGGACTCCCGCAGCAAGAATAATGAACAAGAGTGCACGGAACGCATCTCCCCGCAGCATGGAAGCACGGTCCAATGGTAGCGTTTCACGCAGGAATGAATTATTACCTGTAAATTGAGCATCTGCCGGAGACATGAAATCACCCGACAATGAAGGAATAAGTGCAAATATCAGGGCTATCCCTCCCACTATAGCCGTACTGATCAGAATAGGCCGGATCAGCTTTTTCTTATCTGCTTTTGCGTTAAATACTTCTTTTAAGGCGAGTATAGCCATTAAAGTCATTCCAAAACCGGTTGCTACCAACATCATGGCTACTGTACGGAATTTGTTGTACATAGGCACATGATTGATGAAGATATCGGTGAGCCACATGAAGTTTTTACCCCATGCCAACATCAATGTCAAGGCAATCATAGGGACCAACCACCATTTGGTCCGTTTATCCACCAGAAAAAGACCCAATACAAAAAGGAAGCATATGATGGCACCAATATAAACCGGACCCGAAGTGAAAGGTTGTGCCCCCCAATAGAGCGGGAACTGATTATCATTTAATATCTTTTCCACATCCGGAGCTCCAAGGCTTGCAAGTTTCTTTCCCGTCTCGCTGTCGACGGCAAGTTTTCCACCACTTTCCCCGCCCTTGAAATTAGGAATCAACAATGTCAGGGTTTCGTCAACACCATAACTCCATTGGGTTATATAATCCTTATTCAGGCCCTGTTGTGAATTTTGATTGTCTACTGTCAATCCATTCGATTCACCTCGCATAGTCGCTTTACTATAATCGTAGGTAGTGAGCAGGTTGGTGGCATTCAACCCAATTGCTATTGCGGCAGCAAACAGTAACAATCCGCTTGTCTTTAAGAATGAACTGATTTCCTTATCCTTAATGCTAAAAATCAACTCAACAATTGCCAGGATAACCAGAATAAAAACTGTATAATAAAGTATTTGCACATGATTGGCATGTATGGCCAGGCTCATGAAAAAAGCAGCCAGCAAACTACCTAATATCCTGTTATCCCTGAATGCCAGGAATACACTCCCAATAAGCGGTGCCATATAGGCAATCGTGATGGCTTGCGAATTATGTCCGGCAAGAATAATTATAAAATTGAATGAAGCAAATGAGAATGCAATAGATCCTATTATTGCCAGCCATGGGTTTACCTTGAAAGTTAGCAATAAAATATAAAAACCGATCAGATAGAGCATCAGATAAAATACGGTATTCGGGAAAATACGAATCACATCCTCTACATATTTAATCAGGTCATATGGATGCGTCATAGTTATCTGATACGTGGGCATACCCCCAAACATAGAGTTGGTCCATAACGTGATATCGCTATGCGTGGCATTAAAATCGATAGTTTCCTTAGCCATACACATCCAATGCTCGGTATCCTGACCAAGAAGTTGTTTTCCCTCCACAACGGCAGAGAAATAGGTAAAAGATATACAGACAAATAACAGGAAAGCAGCTATGTGCGGTGCAAATTTGGTGAGAAATGTTTTATTCATAAGAGTACGCTTGTTTTGCAGAAAGCAGTTTTCGGGAAAAATCATACAAAAGTACAACCTTTTTTCACATTTGCTATCCCTAAAGCGGTTAAATATTGTTGTTTTGTGAATTTCAACACAACGTCGTAGATTTTATATTCATCACAAACGTATTTGAAGTGAGTTTTTAAGTGTATCATCTGTCAATACAACTAAATAACAGACATTTGCATATAATTTACCAATGAATGGTTTAACCTTATGAAAAGTAAGTTCGTTAATTTAAATATTTAATCATAGTCTTTTCCAATTAATAATAATTTATATCTTTGCAAACCTATGCAAAAAAGACAGGATACATCACTCAGAATTACAAAATAGACACACGAAATGCTTTTTAACTCACTAAACTTTGCAATATTCTTACCAATTGTTTTTCTACTTTATTGGTTTGCCACAAAAAGGAATCTAAAACTACAGAATATACTCTTATTAGCTTCAAGCTGTTTCTTTTATGCTTGTTGGGATTGGCGTTTCTTGTTTCTACTAATGATTTCGATTGTCCTGGTTTTTTATCCCGGTAAGTTTATGAGTTCCGCCAAAAGCCCTAAAATAAGGAAACTCTGGCTTTGGTTTAGCATTATCACCAGCCTTGGTTTTCTGGGAATCTTCAAATACTATAATTTCTTTGTAGTATCCTTAACGGACATGCTGACCAATTTCGGACTTCATATCAATACTATGACCCTAAAAGTCATATTACCTGTCGGGATATCATTTTACACCTTTCATGGGTTGTCCTACATTATCGATTTATACAAAGGTAGAATTGATGAGGAAAAGGATTTTGTGAATTATGCAGTTTTCGTAAGCTTTTTCCCATTACTTATTGCAGGCCCTATCGAAAGGGCTACTCATTTGTTACCTCAAATCAAGACACCCAGAACATTTGATTATAACAAGGCAGCCGATGGTCTAAGACAAATTCTTTGGGGTTTATTTAAGAAAATTGTCATTGCTGACAATTGTGCCGAGTTTGCAAATACTATTTTCAACAATTCCTCCAGTTATTCAGGTAGTACATTAGTGTTGGGTGCGTTATTTTTTACGTTCCAGATATATTGTGATTTTTCAGGATATTCTGACATAGCCTTGGGTGTAGCGCGGCTTTTCGGGATAGAATTATTACGGAATTTTGCCTTCCCTTATTTTTCAAGAGACATTGCCGAGTTTTGGAGACGATGGCACATTTCCTTAACAACCTGGTTTCGCGATTACCTGTATATCCCCTTAGGTGGAAGTCGTGGCGGTACCTGGAAGAAAGTCCGGAATACTTTTATTATATTTCTGGTAAGTGGTTTTTGGCATGGTGCAAATTGGACTTTTATAGCATGGGGAGCTTTAAATGCGATTTACTTCTTGCCGGTCATGCTAACCCATAACAATAGAAAGAATATAGAAATTGTAGCGCAGGGAAAAGCTTTTCCCAATGTAAAAGAGTTTTTTTCAATGCTCATCACCTTTGGAATGACTGTCTTTGCCTGGATATTTTTCAGGGCTGACAGCATCAGTCATGCTTTTAGTTATATTTCAAGGATATTTTCCAAATCACTTTTAACCATTCCACGTTTTGCTGGCATTGATCGATCACTGCCAATTATGCTCCTGACATGTGTTTTTTTCATCGTTGAGTGGATTGGAAGGGAGGAGCAATATGCCATTGCACGTGTTGGAATTAAATGGTATAAACCATTAAGGTGGGCCATGTATTACATGATTATCACTGCTATTTTCCATTTTATGGGTAGAGAGCAACAATTCATTTATTTTCAATTTTGAACATGAAAAAGTTTATTTTTAGTTGCATCATATTTCTTATTATAGCTTGTCCTGCGATAACGGTGATACCTATGTTTTTAATTTGGACAAACACGTACAAGCATACGGTAGCAGGTACTGAAATATATCAATCAATACTTAAAAGCAAACAAAAAAAGAAAACGAAGAAAATAATTATTGGTGACAGTGTAGGTAGACAATTATTCAATAACGATACCGAGAATGATTCTATCAATTCTTTGGCTTGCAATAAGAGTATTTCAATGGCAGGCCAGTTTTTCTTATTAAACAATTATTTAAATGCCGGCAATAAAATTGATACGGTCTTTATGATTTTTACGCCTTTCAGCTTCCAAAATAATTTAAATGATGGCTTTACCTATCATTATTTCTTGAAACCATTTTGTAATGATGAATACAAATCATTGTTTACTAACACTGTAATTCAACAAATCAAAAAAATACCATACGCAGATTTTTGTAGGTTCCCTAACATCTTAACTTCTAATTGGTCTCCCGATTTTAAATCAAAAGATAAAATAAAATATACATTTCTATCTCCAATTTCAATTGAATATTTAATCAAGATAAAAGAATTGAGTCGTAGGCACAATTTTAAGGTAATTATTTTGCCTACTCCGACAAGGCTAAGCAGAAAAGCAGAAGTAGAAAGAATGGTTAGAACTGAAATTACAAAAAATAACCTGGAGCCTGAATTCAAAGATTTTTTTGAGAATATTATCTATCTTAGCGACAACAATTTCGTTGACGATGTACATTTAAAGAAAGAAAAGGTAGCTATTTATTCAGAATACTACAAGAATAAATTAATGAAATAAATTATACCTGACGGTCAATTTACTCTACAGTAACCTTTAAAAATACCTTCCTTCCATCAATGCACGTCCGATGGTAAAGTAACACCCTGCATCAATCATCGAAAAGAGTCCAAAGCCTACCAATGTCCAGGTAGTGAGCCTGATATTCAGTTTCTTTGCTTTTTCATGCATTGTGTCATTTGTATCTTCAGTACCTCTCAGATC
>CAIYOZ010000131.1 GCA_903927945.1 uncultured Bacteroidales bacterium
CGTACCCAGAGCCGGGATCGAACCGGCATGGAAGTGAATCCACTGGTGTTTGAGACCAGCGCGTCTACCAATTCCGCCATCTGGGCGATTGCAGTGCAAAAGTAAGATAATTTTTGTGATTGGCAAGCCCTAAACCATTAATATATTTCCAATTTCCAATTTCCAATTTCCATGTATTTGTAAATTAGTTGATTGTTGGAAAATCAGATTGAAAAATAATCTTTTGTATGCCTACTTTTTGAAATTACTCCTTAATTCTCTTTCCGTTTTGCCACGTAATCATTCCTTTTTCCGGCAAATATATCATACTTGCAATACCAACAATCCAATGCACCATTCAATAAACGGATACGTTCGGTTGGTTTTAGTCCTATTTTATCCAGGCATTCTTCGTGTGAGCTGATCACCCAAGCGGAACAACCTGCAAATTTATGTTTAACGGTGGTACCAAGGGCTGCATATAAACCATAGATATCATCGGAGGTGATTCGTTCACCGTACGGCGGGTTTGTAACAATCATGCAATTTGGTGCCGGAGCTTCCAGTTTTTGTACCGGCATAATCTGTAAATCGATGTATTTACTCAGTCCGGTGCTTTTTACGTTCTGTTCGGCAATCTTAATGGCATGAGGCGAATTGTCCGACCCGTAGATTTTAAAATCAAACGGACGTTCATAGGCATCATCATTGTATAACGTATCGAATAGTTCTTCATCAAAATCATTCCATTTTTCGAAAGCAAAGGACGAACGATAAATGCCTGGCGGTATATTCAATGCAATGAGTGCAGCTTCTATCAGCAAGGTGCCTGAACCACACATGGGATCCACAAAATTCGATTGACCGCTCCAGTCTGCCAGCAATAACATTCCGGCTGCCAGGGCTTCATTTAAGGGTGCTTCTGTCTGAGCAACACGATAACCCCGTTTGTGCAGTGATTCGCCTGAACTATCGAGAGAAAGTGTACAATGATGATCTGCAATGTGAATATTGATCATCAACTGTGCACCTTCCAACCTGACTGATGGACGTTTATCAAATCGTTCGGTGAACCAATCGGCTATAGCATCTTTCACACGATAAGCCACAAATTTGGAATGACGAAACACTTCCGAAAAAACTGTTGAGTCTATGACGAAGGTACTGTCCACCGACATATAATCGCTCCAGTTTATTGCCTTTACCTGTTCGTACACTTCATCGGGATTAGTGGCATCAAACGATAATATCGGTTTAAGTATCCGTGATGCAGTCCGGCAACATAGATTTGCTTTATACATTAAGGCTTTATCACCCGTAAAACTCACCGCCCGTCGTTGAAGCTGCACATTGTTGGCACCGATATTTACTAATTCAGTAGCCAGTACTTCTTCTAAACCCCGGAAGGTTTTCGCTAACATTTCAAATTCCATATATTTTTCTTATCTTTTTTCTATTGTATACTTTCGAAGACCTTTTAATTCCATTCAATGGCTCTTTTTATAGACTTGGCCGCTTGTTCTGAGCCAATTTTGCACCGGCAGGCACTTCTACGTCTACCCACATGTTACCCCCGATTACAGCACCGTCACCAACTTTTATCCGGCCTAGAATGGTCGTATTCGAATAAATAATTACATTGTTGCCAATGCAGGGGTGCCGGTCGATACCTTTTATCGGATTCCCGTGCTCATCAGAAGGGAAACTTTTAGCTCCAAGGGTTACTCCCTGGTACATCTTTACGTTGTTCCCTATTCTTGCAGTTTCTCCGATCACTACCCCGGTGCCATGGTCAATCGTGAAATACTCCCCAATGGTTGCTCCCGGATGAATATCGATACCGGTCTCCGAGTGAGCCATCTCGGTAATGATACGTGGAATGATAGGCACTTCCAATTCTAACAGCGCATGTGCAATGCGGTAATTACTGATGGCACGTATGCTTGGGTAGCAAAATATCACTTCCCCAAAACTCTTAGCCGCAGGATCGCCATTATAGGCAGCAATCACATCCGTATGAAGTTTTTCGCGTATCTCAGGCAACTGAACAATAAATTCAATGGCTTTTTTTCTTCCCAGCTGCTCTGTCTCATCCTTATTATCTATTTCAATTGGATGATTAAAACAGATCCCCGATATGATTTGCTGAGTCAACAGTTCTTGCAATCGATCTATATTTACCCCGATATGATTCATCATGGTCAAAGAGTTGACAGCTGAATCTCCAAAATATCCAGGGAATAATATAGAACGAGTTAATTGAACAATCTCTTGCAGCACATCAATCGAAGGCATTGCATTGTTGCTGTTATGTTCATGAAAAACATCTTTGAACCCTTCTAATTGCGAAAGTTTTTTAATCGTATCTAATAATATATTTTCCATATTGTAAGAGGTTGAGATTCGTGTTGAAATCAGGAACTTATTCCTTAAATTTACCAATAGCGTATTTTTTAAGCAACAGATAACCAGGCATTCATCAGAGTGTGTTTAAGTGTTACCACCAAGTGTTTTCAACCCAACCAACGCATTTTCAAACCGCTTCTTCCCCATGCCTGAAACAATATAACAGGATTTTCCGGTGAGCTCAATTTCTTTCTTATACCAATTGAAAAAAAACTCCCGATCTTCACCATGTTCACGAACAGGATCCGGTTCCCAGGGTAAATCGGGTGCACAAAGCAAATATAAATCAAAAAAACCTGTATTCAACTGTTCTGTCAGAAATTCCGGTACCTGTCCAAAACGAAAAGAAAACCATACTTTTGTGATGATCAGTTCCGTATCAAAAAAAACGTAGTCAGCTGTTGATGCCAGACTATCTATTGCTTGCTCTTCATCAATTTGTTTCAGAGCAATTTTACAAACATCCTCGTAAGTATATGGGACTTTCAGTTTCTCCACATATTCGCGGGCATACTCTGGAATCCATGGCGCATTAAAATGTTCGGCTAACTGTCCGGCCAACATAGTTTTTCCGGTTGATTCTGGACCAAGAATAGCAATTTTCAACATGAGTTTAATAGAGTAACCGGTATACTGTTAATTGAAATATCGAAGGTCTCTTGTACTCCAAAGTTAGTTACGGGAGATCAGAGTTTAATGATTCAATAAATAATAATTATCTTTGCAAAAAAAACATGTGCAAATTTACGACAATTATTCTGCTTTGGTGTACTTTTTCAATATTTAGTACACAAACTTCAGCACAAAACGCAGACATTGACCTATTAAGAAATATCAATAAATCTGCTACCGGCTCCGGCTTAAGAGGTTATTCCAGGTTCATTTCCAACACCACTACCGCATTCGCACTAACGACTCCCATAGCGCTGGGAGTCGTAGCATTGGTTGAAAAGAATGATGATCTTTTGAAGAATGCCATCTATGTAGGTGCCAGCCTGGGAGTCGATGGAGTGCTTACCTATTCCATGAAATATGCTGTAAACAGACCTCGTCCACAAGTTACCTATCCGGATATTGATGCTTTTGAATCAGAAAGAACAATGTCATTTCCTTCGGGTCATACATCAATAGCCTTCGCCACCGCCACTTCGTTAACGCTTATTTGTCCGAAATGGTATGTGATAGCACCATCCTATTTTTGGGCCTGTTCCGTGGGATACTCCCGTATGAACCTAGGTATGCACTATCCGTCGGATGTACTGGCAGGAGCCATTACCGGAAGCGGAAGTGCATATCTTACTTACTTAGTCAACAACTGGTTCTGGAAAAAATGTTATCATAAGAAACTAATCGGACTACAAGCCTATCAATAGGAATTTATTATTTCAGAGCATTCCCAATGATGATTTTCTTATCTTCAGTTTTATGGTTACTGCCCGATATCTTCAATAAATAAACTCCCTTTGCCAGCGCACGGGTATCAATATCCATGTTTCCCGGTAATACCGCTTGTTCGATGATGCGTTGCCCTTTTATGTTGTAGACAATTACCTTTCCATTATTCAATTCGGAAGATGATTCGATAGTTATATGATCTGAAGCCGGATTAGGATATACCTTGAACTCTGTCCCTAAATCAATGGTTGGTGCCACAACTGCCGTAGTGGTGCCCGATACCCTTGAAATTATTCTAGAGGGTAAAATGGATGCATTAAGGGTTGTAGGATATGTATTGGTACTCCACCCAGTTACGGTGCCGCAATTACCGGGACTATAAGTATTATTTATTGTACCATATTTACTGTAGAAATTAATTTGATTGTTCATACACGTAATCGACGAACAGGGAGTGGCATATTCATTCCATACATAAAGCCCAACATTTGAAAATGGGAATGACGCACTGTAAATTTTATTATTCGACACGTTGATATTTGTACCGCTTGCTACTGCAATACCATATTGACCCGGATTGACCAGAATGTTATTTTGGACACTGATATACGACCCACCATCATCGCCTGTCATAATACCTCCTCCTGAATTAGAAGGCCCACCACCACGAATCCAGTTATTATTCACCTGCACCGGACTTGCCGCCGTACCGTTTGTCATGTACAGGCTGATACAGTCCTCGGGATTACTTTGTCCTGAAACGTTTTCTGCAACATTATAGCTGATGCTGTTACCTGCACCCGACACTTTATCAAACTGGCACATTTGTCCTTTCGGATAGGGGCCTTGTACATTTTGCACATCGTTATTGGTGAAACTAATCCCACTGCTGAGGCATGCATAAAGACCCGTTTCAATTTTTGAAAAAGTACAATTAATAATGGTTATGTTTGTACAATTGCTTAAGTTGACCCCTTCATTTTTAGCTGGTCCCAAACTGCAATACTGAATGGTTATGTTTGAACAGTTAGTAAGTGATATACAATGACCCGAAGGATTCGTTATTTGCAACTTGCTGATTGTCTGATTACTTATTCCATTCCACGAAATAGGCGCTGAGGGGGTGTATGAACCGGTATAAGTAGATCCCTGGCCGTAACCAAATGCCTGGAACAACAATAAGAACATTCCCGTAAAGACGATGATTTTTTCTGTTATATTTTTCATTTTAAAAATTTTATCTGTTTCAATTAATTTATTTAAAATTGATAGTATTCTTGTATTGATAAATAGCAGTTTGATTTTCAATTGGGTAATTAACATTATCTTAAAATAACCTGTGAATTATGCAACTTATCTTCAGAACTATATAAGGAATGCTGCTCCCAAAGTTTTTATCTTTGTGTTATCGAAGTCAGTGCTGGTTATTTGATGAAAAGCAAAGTTGAAAAAGTTAATGCTGTACTTAAGAAATTAATTTGTCTTTGAAAACACAAGGAGTAATTGGTTATGAATTGCTGGCAAATCTTTATATCGGGCCAGAAGATTTGGAAATTTGAAAATGGTTACGATAAGCCATCCCAAATTAAAGGAGATAAGAATATGTTTCGATCGCTAAACGTGGACCTTTGTAATTACAAAAGTATTGGAACATGAATTTAAAGATTCCAAATAATACAGTGTTTTTTCTCATAGTACATTGATTTATTTGTTCGTGATTATTGTGACAAATATATATATAATCACATAATGATCAGGCAGATATACATATGTAGCAATTTATACGTTCGTTGTAGCATTTATTACAATTTACATTTATTTGCCGAATCGCAGATATTTGGTGGATCTGATGCATGTTTTAAGGTTCAACTTGCCTTAAAAACCACTTATAATCCTATTTTACTGGCATTTATCAAATTTTAGATAATCGGGAGTATAAGTTCAAAGGAATTACATTTATTTTTTACTACATTTAAATGTACTTTATGCTACATTGATTTGTATTTATTCTTGCACGTAAAAATATTTATTTCAGTTTTTAAGGAGTATTTCATTAATTCCTTGTATAAATTACAGATTAATTAAAAACAATAGCTGAAAAATTATCATAGTTTGACTAAATACTGCATAAATATTTGAATTCAGCAGGTAAATTGTCGTAATATGTATGACACAACACACTGTTTTCAAGAATAATAAATGTGTGAGAATCTTACATTTCACAGCATCCTGTTCTTTTGACTGAAAACAGGAGCCTGAATTGAATATTAGGGATAGAATTTTGTTGAAAAAAGGGAAGGTAAATTGAGAAAAAAGTGATGTTTATTTGTTGTTATTGGCTTCGCATAGCTTCTCGCTTCAGGGAGGCACAATCAAAAGCATACGCCTCCTGAATGCGAATAAACGTCGCTCAGGAAGCCCGTAACAAAACTAAAGGAAATGATTAAATTGCTTATCTGCTTAGAACAAGTAAAATTATATTGTAACTTTGTAAATGCTAAACAAAGAACTATACCCAAAAGATTTCCAAGAATTCCTTACTCAATTTAAAAGCGAGGATGATTGTTGGAACTATATTTTTCGGATGA
>CAIYOZ010000132.1 GCA_903927945.1 uncultured Bacteroidales bacterium
AAGTAAAATCAAAATCACGGATCCTGCTGCCCCATAACCGGTACCCGGATTTGTTTTTCCGAAATAAAACCCAAGTGCTGATTTTCCAATCTCAAATAAGAAAGCAGTCAGAAATGACCCTATCCACACATGTTTCCATTGAATTTTTGCATCAGGTAGAAATTTAAACATTAAGGCAAATAAAACAGCCAGGATAACCAAAGATAATCCTGAGTTAAGCAGATGTATCATTAACAAGAACGAATCGGAGAAATGACTTGTCAACCAATATCCAAAGGCAGAAATAAGCGCCGATATGACGAGTGACACAATCAGTAGAAAGGCAATGGATACTATCAATCCAAAAGAAAACAATCTTACCTTTATTATTTCCCAAATCCCTGATTTCTTTGGATCTACTTTTACTTCCCAAATAACATTCAATGCATTCTGGAACTCAGCAAATACACCGGTTGCTCCCACTAAAATGGTAATTAACCCTATGATAGTTGCTAAAAGTGAGTTTTTTAACTTCGTTACCTGGATAATCATATCCTGTATCTGTTTGGCCGTTTCAGCCCCCATGGTGGAGCTAAATTGAGCAGCCACCTGATGATTCACTGCCTCATGTCCAAAGAAGTATCCTGCCAATGTCATAATTACCACCAGCAATCCGGGTAATGCAAATATGGCATAGTAAGCAATCACAGCGCTTTCGTGGAATGGATCTTTGGCTACCCATTGTTTCAATGCGTTTTTGAATACCGTAAAAACTTTTTGAACAAGCGTTTTCTTAGTAGACATAACTATTTAAATTAAAAAAAAACACCCCTGTTAATTCATCAAGCATCCTAAAAGTATTTAATGTCAAAAAATTATATCCCCCTGCTATGGGTAGATATAACTTTACGAAATTGTGTATATTCTGTAAAAAACTAATATCGAACTTTCAATGCAATATCTCCAAGCGATTTAAGATCTTCCTGGGTGGTGAATATGGCACGACCTTTCTTAGAGATCACATCCCAGGCAATATCGCTGGTGATATCATCGATTACGCCGGGTAAAGTAACATCCGTAACCAAATCTAACGAGAAGTCACCCGTAACTCTTACTGCCTGATGGAAATTGTCATTTACGATTAATAAATCCCCTCTTCCTTCTTTCGCAGCACGATATATTTCTGATAATTCGGTAATGACATTTCCTTTATTCACAGCTTCCTGCATTTCCTTGATATCTTTAGTCCTACCTTTTTTTTGCTCCACTTTCACTACCTGCCAGGCATCATCAGCCATGGAATGATTTGCGTTATTATGATTTTTTATATTGGTCCACCCTATATACACGAATGGTTTATCAGCAATCTTCATCAAACGGTTATAATTATCATCGGTGCAAATGACCACACATTTCATATCGGTCTTATTCGTTACCCTCACCACCGCTTTATCAATCTTATTGAAAAACTCCCGCATCAAATTCTCGGATTGTTTGCCATTGGTGACTGTTTCCGTGTCTGTGGTTTCATCCTGGGAATTATTATCGGGGAAATCATCATTCTTTATTTCTCCTACAATGCCATCATTGATAGCAAGGAGCAATCTGACTTCCGAATTTGTAAGTTTCAGGATCAGGTATTCTACCGAACGGTTATAAACTTTAATTAAAGGTTTGACCGCAAAGCTTTCCGATATTAGAACTTTATCACTATCCGTTGCCCATGTTGACTTCAGTATCTCTTTTGTTGTATTTGAAAGAAACAAATGTAAACTATCCAAATTATTATCGGTATCAATTTCTTTCTCAATGGTATCTATCTTTTCGAGCAGATCATTCACCGGACGTTTGCCATACTCCTTAACAACCCGTTCCTTTGCCTGCATTAACAAATCTTTCAACACAAACATATCTTTTTGGTTTTCTGGATAGTTTCTGTGTGTATTCATTGAAATAGTGACACATGGCACGTTCTTTTCTGATGCCAGTTTTTCTAATTTATCTCTTCTCATTCTGTTGTAATTTTTGTTTATTGTCTTATTCTATGTTCTGCGTTCTGTGTTCTGCGTTTCGTGTTCTGCGTTTCGTGTCTTATTACTCATGTTTTTTTGTTGGAACAATAAAAAGCGGTATACTCGTATTCTTAAATACATCTTCCACTTGACTTCCCATGATGATGTTTTCCAACCATTTCCGACTGTGCGATCCCATGACAATCAGATCTGCCTTTATTTCATTTGCTGTACTTAAAATTGTCTCTGCAATCTCTCCATCCTTCAACAAGGTTTGAACGGTTTCGTCCCCAAGGTGTTTTTTAGTTTTATCCAGAAATTCCTGAGTCGATTTTTTCAAGTCTTCAAAAAAGTCCACCCTTAATTCGCGCATATAGGTATAGGAGGAGTAATAAAGCGGTTGTTCCGAGATGACATGTAATATCACCGGTTGAGCATCCAGAGCCTTTGCCAATGAGAAACCTGTTTCGGCAACAAGTTGCGATGTTTCATCATAATCCACGGCAATCAATACTTTTTTAAACTTTGTTGTTTTCATAATCGAGGTTGTTAAATTTTTATATGTTGATTCATTGATACTTCAACGTTTATTTCCATTGGCAAAGTTCATTTTTTTTGGTAGAAATAAGTTTCATAATTTTAGATTTAAATTGTATAATTCACACATTGAATTTAAAATCACTCAAAGAGCCTCAGCATTCCTACTTCCATCCCCCTCCCAGGCTCCGGTAGAGAGAAATCACAGCCTGTAATTGCTGCAGTTTATCACTCACACTGCTTAATTGGGCTGCCAACAGGCTTTGTTCGGATGTTAGCACATCCGTGTAGTTTGTATTGGCAGTATATTTAAGCAGCTCCTTGGTAAAATCGACGGCTTTCACCAAATAGGCAATTTGTTGTTCCCTCAGTATTATCTTATCGGTGGCAGCCTGGTAATTATACAATGCATTTGAGACCTCTTCCCCGGCGTTCAGGAGCGTTTTCTTGAAAGTTTGCAGGTATTCTTCCTCCTGAGCCTTCGCCACATCCAGACGCTGTTTATTTAAGCCGTGGTTAAAGATAGGTTGTGTAAGTCCGATGAGTAAATTCGCAAAGAATGAAGTCGGGTTGAATAACTTCGAAAGATCACTATTTAAAAAGCCTGCTTCTGCTGTAATGGTTAATGAGGGATAGAAGTAAGCCCTGGCAGCATTTGTCAATTCAGCATAATAGCGAAGCTGGTATTCCGCCTCCTGTACATCGGGACGGTTGGCCAGTAATTGTAATGGAATACCCGTTTGAATGTCAGTCCATTGCTGCTGGTTTTTCAGGCTATCCCTGTCAATCTCTCCCGGACTTCTACCCAACAAGATACTCAGTGTATTTTCAGTGACCCGGATATTCTGTTTTAGGTCAGGGATAGTTACTTCCACCGAATAGCGGTTTGCCTCACTTTGTACAACCCCCGCACCGGTGACTACATCACTTTCTTTCAACTTATTCATCACCTCCACATCAAGAATTCTGTTCGCCACCGTTTTTTTTGTCACCTCCAACTGTGCATCATAGGCCATCAAGGTATAATAATTGGTGGCTATATCCGATACCAGTTGTGTCTGAACGGCTCGCTTGTACGCCTCACTTTGCATATATGCAGCTAGTTCTGCTCTTTTAGCGCTTCTTAGTTTGCCCCATATATCAGCTTCCCAACCGGAAGCGGCATAGAGTTGATACAACCCCGTAGTGCTTACGGTATTTGTTTTGATCGAGTTTTCAACAGGTATATTCGCATTCACCGACAAGGTGGGATAAAGTGCCGCCTTGCTCTGACGCAGGTTTGCCTGTGCCTGTTTGATACGGGCCATGGCAATCTTCAGGTCAAGGTTATGATCAATGCCTTCCTGAATCAGGACTTGAAGTGTTGTATCCGTAAACAACTCCTTCCATGGTAAATTTCCAAGGCTGGTAGTATCCGTGGTAGTTATATCCCTGAAAAGTTTATTATCTGCCATCGCCGAAGGGTGTTTATAACTTTCGGTCATTTTGCAGGAAGCTGTCATAAAGATTGCCATTAACAAGAACAATATTTTTTTACCTTTTAAGGCATTAAATGTGCAGTTCATTTTGTAATTTACTTTTAAAGCATTAATACAAATTGATTTATTATCAGCTAAAACCATATTATTTGCCATTGGTTGGTTCAACAACTTTTTGATCTTCCTCTTCCTATTGCCCCGGAATCCTGTTGCCTGTAATCTTCTCCTGCAATGTTTCGAAAATAACGAAGAGCGGTGGTATCACAATCACCGCTAACAATGTACCAAAAAGCATCCCTCCAATGGCACCCGTCCCGATGGCCCTGTTACCATTTGAACCTATTCCTGATGAAAACATCAAGGGGGATAACCCGAACACAAATGCAAAAGAGGTCATTAATATCGGTCGTAACCTGACCTTAGCCCCTTCCACGGCGGCATCCAGTATCGACATCCCTTTCTGCCTTCTTTCCTGGGCAAATGTCACGATCAGAATGGCATTCTTTGATAATAATCCAATAAGCATAATGACCGAAATCTGGACATAAATATTATAATCGATGCCAAATAGTTTTGCAAATACAAATACCCCGGTCAATCCAACCGGTAATGACAACAATACAGAAAAAGGCAACAGGTAACTTTCATAGAGTGCACTAAGCAAAAGGTAAACAAAAAGTAAACTCAAAACAAAGATATAGAGTGTCTGCGAACCACTGTTTTCCTCTTCCCGGCTGATACCCGAATAATCATAACTATATCCTGAGGGCAAAGTCTGTGCAGCCACTTCCTTAATAGCTATTAACGATTGGCCTGTTGTAAATCCCGGCTTCGGAGAACCTGTCACCGAAATGGATGAAAACAGATTAAACCGTGTGATATTTTCAGGACCATAGACCCGCTTGAGGGTAATAAATTCATTGATGGGTGCCATGGTACCGCTACTTGTTTTTACCCCTATTTTATCCAGTCCTTCCGGAGTCGCCCGGTAAGCTGTATCGGCTTGCAAAATCACCTGGTACTGCTGCCCGAATTCATTAAAGTTGGAAACATATAAACTGCCATAAAACACCTCCATGGCGTTCAATACATCCGTTACCCGAACACCCGCATCCTTGCATTTCGCCACATTAACATCCAACAGAAACTGAGGGTTGTTAGGATTGTACGCAGTGGTGGCATACTGTATTTCGGGTCGTTTATTCAATGCTGCCAAGAACTTTTGTGAGACTTTGTAAAATACAGCGGGTGGTCTTCCTTCCTTATCCTGGATATCAAAAGTAAACCCTCCGCTGACGCCAAACCCCGTGATAGTAGGCAATGACAAGAAACGTATTTCCGCTCCCCTGACATGTGCTGTCTTTTTTATAAGTGCCTGAATCACATCCTGATTACTTACTCCCGGACGATCACCCCATGGCTTTAGCCGTAATACAATCATCCCATAAGCACTTCCGCTGCCATTGATAATGTTTCGTCCAATGATCCGCAGGGTATGAGCTACCTGGGGAATGGTACGTGCAATATTATCAACCTCTGCATCCATTATCCTGACCCGTTCCATACTGGAGGCAGGTGGCAAAGTAATATTGATAAAAATGGTTCCCATATCTTCATTGGGAACAAAACTGGATGGTGTTGTTTTTGTCAAGACAAAGTAGCTAAGGCTAAACAAAATTATGATTCCAAAGACCAGCCAGCTTCTGGCAGTCAAATAGTGCACAGACCTGACATAATTTTCTTTTATTTTTTCATAACCCGCATCGAATGTTTTACCGAAACGCTGAATAATGTTTCCTTTTCTACCGGGGTCTATTACCTTTGGTGACCTTAGAAACAAAGCTGCCAACGCGGGACTCAATGTCAATGCATTGACCGCCGAAATCATAATGGCAATGGCCATGGTAATCCCAAATTGCTTATAGAAAACTCCTACAGAACCGGTGACAAATGTGACCGGTACAAATACCGATGCCATGATCAGGGTGATGGATACAATGGCTCCGGCTATTTCGCTCATCGCATCCACAGCTGCTTTGTGGGAAGATGTATATCCGCTTTCCAGTTTCGTATGTACCGCCTCAACCACTACGATGGCATCATCCACCACAATTCCGATAGCCAGTACCAGGGCAAACAGGGTAAGCAAGTTTATGCTCAGGCCAAAGAGATATAAGAAGAAAAAGGTGCCTGTAATAGCTACCGGGACCGAAATGCCATGTATCAATGTAGAACGTAAGTCATGCAGGAAGATTAAGATCACCAAAAACACCAACAGGAAACATTCCACCAGGGTATGTAACACTTTGTCAATCGAAGCATCCAAAAACTGATTGATATCTACCAGGTAGGCAAACTTAACTCCTTTTGGAAATGAAAGTGCTGCTTTCTCGACTACTTTCTTCGAGTCATTTACCACGTCACGGGCATTGCTCCCCGGTGACTGGCTAACGGCTATGCCCAGCGCTTTATAACCATCATTGAGCGTGGATCCTGTGTAGGTTTGTTGTCCCAATTCAAGCCTGGCAATATCTTTCAATCGGAGATACTGCCCTTGCCCGGTGGATTTGATAATGATATTGCCAAATTCTTCCGGAGTGGTAAGCCGGCCCTTATAGGTAATCACATATTGAAAAGCCTGATTATCATTGGCACCAAACTGACCGGGTGCTGCATCCACATTTTGTTCATTCAGGGCACTCGTCACTTCTGACGCTGAAATACCGTATACCGACATCACATCAGGTTTCAACCATATTCGCATAGAGTACGTCATGATCGTGCCGAATACCGTAGCTGCTCCCACCCCATTCACCCGCTGCAATTGCGGGATCACATTGATGGCTGCATAGTTCTGCAGGAATTTCTCGTCATACACCGGATTTGTGCTATAAATGGCCAATACCAGCAAGTTGCTGCTTTGTTGTTTCCGTACCGTAACACCTGTATTGATGACTATCGGGGGTAATAAACTGGTGGCGGCAGCTACCCGGTTCTGTACGTCTACCGCTGCCTGGTCGGGATTGGTACCTACTGCAAAGAAAACATTAATGCTCGCCGCCCCCGTATTAGAAGCTGTCGAAGAAATATAGGTCATTCCCGGCACCCCGTTAATTTGTTGCTCCAACGGCACGATCACACTTTTCAGTACCACATCCGCATTGGCACCCGAAAACGTGGCTGAAACCAATACTGTCGGCGGTGATATATCCGGATACTGGGCAATCGGTAATTTCAATACCCCCAATATCCCCAACAGGACTATCAATACCGAAATCACGGTACTCAATACAGGCCGGTCTATGAATCGCTTGAGCATTGTCGTTCGTTGGTTAATTGGTTGATTGGTTAATTGGTTAATTGGTTGATTGGTTAATTAGTTAATTAGTTAATTGGTTATTTAGTTGGCTTCTTGTTTTACTTCTTAATTTCTTAATTTCTTAACTTCTTTCTCATTTGCTCATTTGCTCATTTCTCATTCCTTACTTTTCCTTACCTCTTGCCTCTTGCCTCTTACCTCTTACCTCTGGCTATAGATGCTATCACCCTTCACATACCTGGGTGTGATCACGGTGCTGTCTTTCAGATTTGTACCATCCAATACCACCCTGTCTCCTTTTTTTAATCCGTTGGTCACAATCAGGAACTGACCATCATTGGTAGGTCTCGATTCAATGGCCCTGTTCATCACCCTGTTGCCGGAAATAAGGGCATAAACAAATCGTTTATCCTGCAACTCATACGAGGCGCTTTGAGGTACCAGCAAAGCGGAATCCAAGGTTTGTTCCAACCTGACCACCGCACTCGCCCCACTGTGGATAATTCCCAACGGGTTTGGGAAGATTGCCTTGAAACTGGCTGTACCAGTCTCCGTGGTAATCAGCCCGCTTGCCGTCTCAATCCGTCCTTTCTCGGGATACTCCGACCCATCAGCCAGTATCAGGGTGACCGGTGGCAATTGTTTCAGCCTTTCCTGTACGGTCTTTCCTGACCTATGGCTTAAGAATGCCAGAAGTTGCTTTTCATTCCATGAGAAATAGGCGAACACATTGCTTGTATTGGCCAGCACAGTCAGCGGACTGGAAGTCGTGCTGCTTACCAGGGCGCCTTTTTTATAGGGTATGGATCCAATAATTCCGTTCTGCGGACTTCGAAGTGTCGTATAGCCCACATTGGTGAGTGCATTGGCAAGGTTAGCCTTCGCTTGTGCCAGTGCTGCTTCTTTCGACTGGAGCGCATAACTGGCTGATTCCAACTCATACTTGCTCACAATTTCACGATCTACCAACGGACGTACTTTCTCCACATCCATTTTGGCTGTATTTACGTCGGCAATGGCAATCTTAATGGCTGCTTTGGCAGTAACCACCGCCTGGTCATACATAGGATTCTGGATCTTGAAGAGTAGCTGGCCTTTTTTTACCATGGCACCTTCCGGTACGTAGATTTCCTCCAGGTACCCATCCACCATAGGACGTATTTCTACAATGTTCTCCCCCTGCATGGTAGCCGGGAAATCGTTGTATGTAGTAGCAGGACGTGGTTTGAGGGTAAGTACCGAATAATCCTTGGGAGGGTCTTTTTTTACCTGCTTATTTCCACTGCATCCACTCCCTAGAAGTATGATCAGTATGACCGCCATACCTATCGTGTTCAATTGTTTGTGTCCCTGCATGTTTTTTTTGTACTTTGAAAGTTTGTTTTTCCTTGTGAAGTCACAAAAAGAAATACTGTGTGTAAGATTGTGAACATTTTTAAATTTCAATTATATGACAAAATTATAATTATGCTGTCATTCTGATAAACAACCTTTATCAAGCGTTCTATATTACTTTTTCATTCACTCATTCTGCAAGACTACGCTGTTCCTACTCCTGAAAATTGTCCTTTAATATTTTTGCTTGCATTTATTTTACCAAATCTCACCTAAAGTTTTCTAAAAAACAACTTTGATAGTGAAATAGCTTTTCATGTTTCTGAATTTAAATGAATTATAACAATAATACACAAAAAAAAGATACTGTCTTCTC
>CAIYOZ010000133.1 GCA_903927945.1 uncultured Bacteroidales bacterium
TACACTAAGGCGCACTAAGAGTATTAGCATTTATGTTCTATGCTTTGTGTTCTCAAGCTACTGGATAGAAATTTTAAACTGAACTTAGTGAAACTCTATGTTCTTAGTGCCTTAGTGGTTAATGTCTTATAGTAAGTCATGGCTGTAGTTTAGGATAGCGTTTATTTATTCAATTTAAAGTGTTATCTTTGAAAAAAATGTAGCAATTTATGAATTACGAACAAATACTATCGGCTATACGAATCTTGCCTGTTTAGGAACAGCGCAAATTACTACTAGAACTTAGCAAAACTTCAGTCAAAGAAGATTTGAAGTCAGATAGACAGGAAAAGCTAATCAATAAGCAAGTAGGCTGTCCTCATTGCAACAGTATGAAGTTCACTCGATTTGGAAAAGATAAAGGCAGTCTTCGGTTTAAATGTAAAGAATGTAATCGGACATTCACAGAGCATACAGGCACCTGGTTGGCAGGATTGCATAAGAAAGAGCTTGTGAATGATTATCTTGAATTGATGTATCAGGAAAAATCTTTAGACAAAATTAAAGTAGCTCTAAATATCAATAAGAAGACGGCCTTTGACTGGCGACACAAAATTTTATCATCATTTCAAGATGTTGAGAAAAAAGACTTTAATGGTATCGTAGAGAGTGATGAAACATTCTTTCTTCAATCAGAGAAAGGTAGTAAGAGCATGAAGCGTAGTGGGCGGAAACGAGGTGGTAAATCTTCAACGAGAGGTATTTCAGGTGATCAAGTTGCAGTGATTGTTACCGCAGATCGTTCGGGGACAATGGATTTGACTGTCGCTACCATGGGTAGAATAGGAAAAAAGGACATTGACAAGGCTATTGGCAATAGGATTGTAAAAGAATCTATTTTATGTGCTGATGGACATGTCAGCTATAAAGGATTTGCCAAAGACAACAATCTTTCTTTAGTGGTCTTACGTGCGGATTTAAAACAACATGTCAAACAAGGAATATATCATATTCAAAATGTCAACTCATTGCACAACAGAATAAAAAAATGGATTGATTCAACATTTTGGGGTGTCTCTACAAAATATCTTCAAAATTATTTGAATTGGTACAGAATACAGGAGGTTTATAAAAAATCAATTTGTGCAAAACAAGATATGGCAAACGGTTCTACTCAAGATATATTCTCTCTGAATAGGTATAGAGAGATAAATTATAGATACCAAGCATTAATTACAACGCAAATTTAAACTACAGCCATAACAAACAATACAATGCTCAACTAGAACAAATTAAAGCTTCCCTCCATGGTATTTACCACGAACTTCAACGGAAAGATAATTATGTTACAGCAGAAAAGGTAAAAAATGAGTTTTTGGGAATTAGTGAGCACCACGAAACACTTTTAGCCCTCTTCCAAAAGCACAATGACGATGTTCTTAAACTTATAGGTATCAGCAAATCTGCCGCCACTTACCAGAAGTATGAAGTTACTCGTAAACATCTTCAAAAATTCATACAACTCAAATATCAGATTACAGACATTTCGTTGAAGGAAATTAAGAACATCTTCATATGTGATTTTGAGATTTATTTATTGACAACAGCAGGCTGTAATGCTAACACAACAGCAAAATTTATGCAATTTTTCAAACGCATCATCCTTATTGCTCGTAACAACGGATTCATTGTCATTGATCCATTTGCTAATTACAAAATTCGATTAACAA
>CAIYOZ010000134.1 GCA_903927945.1 uncultured Bacteroidales bacterium
CAACTTAGATAGTGAAACGTTAATGGAAAAATTATTCTCTGAAAACGAACAACTTACAAAATACTTAAATTTCAAAGCCTTATCACAAGCGGGCTAATAAAGCTTGCGAAAGTTCAGTAATTAGTAAAATAGTTAGGTTGTTAAACATATAAATTCAAAAACATGATAAATAACTTTGAAGACTTAGATGTTTGGAAAGAATGTAGAAATCTAAGAAAACAGGTTTCAGTCGTTCTTAAATCATTTCCTTCAGAGGAAAAATACCGTATGATTGATCAACTCATTCGGGCAAGCAGATCAATTACAGCCAATATTGCCGAAGGACACGGACGCTTCCATTATCAGGAAAACATTCAATTTTGTCGTCAAGCCAGAGGATCACTTTCTGAAACATTAGATCATTTTATTTGTGCATTCGATGAAAAATATATCACAAAAGACCAGCTTATAATATTTAGAGATCAGTATAATTTATGTTTGAAGATTCTAAACGGATATATTGCCTATTTGCAGAAAATGAAACTTATTGAATCAACTAAATCTAAACCTCTTACACCTTCAACTACAACATAATCAACTCATTAAACTCAATAAACTTATTTACTTAATCAACTTAATCAACCAATCAACTTAATTAACTTATTTAACTTAATCAACCAATTAACTAATCACCCACAGTGAACTTAGAATTCTTCATAGCAAAACGTATCCATTTCCAACAGGGCAAGAAGAATGTTTCTCGCCCTGCGGTTCGTATTGCCACCATTGGTATTGCATTGGGACTAGCCGTAATGTTAATATCCATTGCAATAGTGGTAGGTTTCAAACAAGAAATCCGCAACAAGACCATTGGGTTTGGAGGTCATATTCAGATCACGAATTTCGACAACAACAACACCTATGAAATGAATCCCATCAAGGCGGATAAGGGTTTGATAAAGAAAATATCGTCTATCGAAGGTGTGATGCATGTCCAGCGGTTTGCTACTAAACCGGGTATTATCAAGACTGACAAAGAATTTGAAGGGATCGTGGTAAAAGGCATTGATTCAGGTTATGATTGGAAGTTCTTCAAATCCAACCTGGTGGAAGGTAAAATCATTGACGTCTCCGGTACATCCCCCAGCAATCAGGTACTCATATCCAGGTATCTTGCCAATTTATTGGGACTAAAACTAGGTGACAGTTTTTTTACATACTTTATTCAGGATCGTGTAAGGGCCCGTAAGTTTAAAATTGTTGGAATTTATGCCACTAATTTCATTGAATACGATAAACTTTTTGTGCTTTCCGATCTTCGTCAGGTGCAAGCCCTGAATGACTGGTCACCCGATTCCTTCAGTGGCCTGGAGGTGCTGATATCCGACTTTGATCATCTCGATCAAACGGGAGATGCCGTCTATGCAGCCACTGCTAATAAGTTCAACAAAGAAGGCAGTGCTTATTCTACCCAAACGATAAAACAACTTAATCCACAGATTTTCAGCTGGCTCGATCTGTTGGATATGAATGTGTGGGTTATTCTGCTGCTCATGTTGGCAGTAGCGGGTTTCAATATGATATCAGGTCTTCTCATCCTTATCCTTGAGCGCACCAACATGATTGGCATCCTTAAATCGATTGGGGCAACCGATTGGTCGGTTCGTAAGATATTCCTGTACCACTCTTCATTCCTGATAGGTAAAGGCATGTTGTGGGGAAATGTGATAGGACTCTCGCTCTGCACCATACAGCACTTTACAGGCATTGTTCCCCTTGACCCTGAAGCCTATTATGTAGCGACAGTTCCGATTACTTTCAACTGGCTTTATATCATTTTGCTGAATTTAGGCACCCTTGTTGCTTCCCTCTTAATGATGATTGGACCTTCGTACCTGATTACTAAAATTACCCCGGCAAAGATTATCAGGTACGAATAATGAACTTGCTTATTCAATCAAATTCAATTCGTAATTTTGATAAATCTCACTAAAATATCATATATTTGTAATAGATATTGTTATTAGCATAGTCAGGATACATAATTTATACTTTAAAAGATTTGACATGAGAACAACTGATTTAATTAAAGAGATTCAACGTCTCCCCATGCAAAAACGAATCTTAGTAATCGAAAAGACCATTCACTCAATTCGAAAAGAAGAAAATACCAATCTTTTGAAAAAGGCAGCTGATGTGTTATATGTCAATTATAAAACTGATAAAGAGTTAACTGAGTTTACAAACCTTGATTTTGAAAACTTCTATGAAGCAAGGTGAAGTTTGGTTGATTAATCTTGATCCAACGGTCGGTTCTGAAATCAAGAAGACAAGACCTGCAATAATTGTCAATGATGATGCTTTGGGTAAATTGCCATTAAAGGTAATTGTTCCATTAACGGATTGGAAAGAAAGCTATTCTATTGCTCCTTGGATGGTAAAAATAGAACCAAACTCAAGGAATGGATTAACGAAAGTTTCTTCCGCTGACTGTTTTCAAGTTCGTTCAGTTTCTCAGGAAAGATTTCTAAAGAAAATGGGTAATGCCATACAGATAATGGATGAAATTAAAAAGTCTCTATCGTTAGTCTTATCGATAGAAAGTTAATCACATTTTACTAAATCATTTAGCATTCACTCAAAAATGGATGCTATTTTTTTTGTTTTATCGATACATACCTTATCCTGAACAATTCAATAAGAAAAGTAATTATAGATGTTGATTCAGTTGTTGTTGCTTTTTTTGTAGGACTTTACTTAAATTCAGATATTAAAATTTCAGTAATTTAAAGTAAGAGTAGGTTAAAAGGTTGCTTTTCCTTATCTTTGCAAGCACGCTTACCAGCAAGTTTTCTGTTATTTTTATCTTCTAATCATCTCGTTTACTGTCTGTTTGTTAATTGAATAATATGATCAAAGACCAGATTGAAACCCTCCGTCGCGAACTTGAGCAGCATAATTACAATTATTATGTATTGTCGGCTCCCACTATTTCCGACATTGAGTTCGATTTGAAGTTAAAGGAACTACAGAAACTGGAAGACGAAAACCCGGAGTTCTTTGATCCTCATTCTCCCACCCAACGCGTTGGCAGTGATATTACAGGTGCGTTCAAACAGGTGTCCCATGTATATCCAATGCTTTCGTTAGGGAACACCTATTCCGAAAGCGAAGTTCAGGACTTTTATGACCGTGTACGCCGGGGTCTGAATGAAGATTTTGAACTGGTATGTGAACTTAAGTACGATGGAACATCTATTTCACTTACCTATGAGAATGGGGTGCTGTTACGCGCAGTTACACGGGGCGATGGTGATAAAGGGGATGATGTAACAAATAATGTAAAAACAATCCGTAGTATACCCTTGAGATTGCATGGCAACTATCCACCGTCCTTTGAGATACGGGGTGAAATACTCATGCCCTGGTCGGTGTTTGATGCCCTGAACCGTGAACGGGAAGAACAGGAAGAACCTCTTTTTGCAAACCCAAGGAATGCAGCCTCAGGTACCCTGAAGCTCCAGAATTCTAAAATGGTTGCCTCCCGTAAGCTTGATGGTTATTTCTATCACTTATTAGGCGATAACCTTCCTTCCAATACACATACCGGGAACCTCGACGAAGCCAGATCATGGGGTTTTAAAATATCGGACGCCATTAAAATATGTAAATCCATAGAAGATGTTTTTCAGTTTATCCATTATTGGGATGTAGAGCGTAAAAACCTCCCGGTGGCTACCGACGGTATTGTTCTCAAGGTAAATTCGCTCGCACAGCAACGTTCATTGGGTTTTACGGCTAAATCACCTCGCTGGGCTATCTCGTATAAGTTTCAGGCGGAAAGTGCCCTGACGCGCCTTAATTCGGTGTCCTTTCAGGTGGGACGTACCGGTGCTGTTACTCCTGTTGCCAACCTTGACCCGGTTCTATTATCGGGCACTACGGTAAAACGCGCTTCACTGCATAACGCCGATATTATCGAAGGCCTCGATTTACATATCGGTGATATGGTCTTTGTGGAAAAAGGGGGTGAAATTATTCCGAAGATTACCGCTGTGGATAAGGATGCACGCATTATGATCGGTGATAAAGTACAATTCATCAAAAAGTGCCCGGAATGTGGAGCTGATTTAATTCGCTTTGAAGGGGAAGCCGCACATTATTGTCCGAATGAGAATGCCTGTCCTCCTCAGATAAAAGGTAAAATAGAACATTTCGTATCCCGCAAAGCCATGAATATTGATGGACTGGGATCTGAAACTGTTAATTTGTTGTACCAAAACGATTTATTGCATAATATTGCCGACATTTACGAACTGAAAATACCTGATCTGATCCGGCTGGAACGTATGGGTACTAAATCAGCCTATAACATTCAGGCAGGTTTCGAAAAATCGAAGGAAGTTCCTTTCGAAAGAGTAGTGTTTTCCCTGGGAATCCGTTTTGTGGGAGAGACCATTGCTAAAAAGCTGGCCTATGCATTCAAAACCATTGAAGCACTTGAGAAAGCAACTTTAGAAGAATTAGTATCGGTGGATGAAATTGGTGAACGTATCGCCCAAAGTGTCGTGTTATACTTTAAAGATCCGATAAATATAGACACAGTTACCCGTTTAAAATCAGTGGGCTTGCAAATGAGCTTATCCGAAGAAAAGCTACAGTCACACGGTACAGCCCTTTCAGGACTCTCTATCGTGATTAGTGGAACCTTTTCCAGACATTCAAGGGATGAGTATAAAACCTTGATCGAACGGAATGGAGGTAAAAACGTCGGAAGTGTTTCTTCGAAAACCTCTTTTATCCTTGCCGGTGAGAATATGGGTCCTGAAAAACTGAAAAAAGCTGAAAGCCTGGGTGTAAAACTGGTCGATGAGAATACTTTCCTGGACATGATAATAGCAGTCGTGCCCTCGGAAGATGAAGTTGAAAATTCATAATTGAAATTGAATATCAAATAAATCATATGTTTCAAAAATTAAATGCCTTTTTATTTAACCGACGTGCTCAAAAGTACCTGAGCGTGACACCGCGCGAACACCGTTTTGTAAATTATGACAAGTCTAAATCAGTACTGTTGTTGTTCGAAAGCGATTACTCCGAAAAAAATCAGAACATTCGGAAGTTAATTAATATGATGCAGCAAGACGGTAAAAAGGTATGTTCGTGGGGGTTTATCGATAAAAAGGAAGTGGATTCGGCTATACTGCCCGATTTCCGCATCTTGCATCATAAACAAACCGATTTCTTTCACAGACCGCTTGCTTCATATCTCAATGAACTGCAATATTCCGAGTACGATCTGCTCATCGATCTGACGCTTAAACCGGTAATTCCATTGGAATATGTGGCCTTGCATGCCATTGCTTCGTTTAAAACGGGCATTCGAAAAACAGAACTTCCGATCTATGATTTCGTGATGGATATTGAAAATGTACAGGCTGAGTCAGAATCATTAGAATCGCTGGAAA
>CAIYOZ010000135.1 GCA_903927945.1 uncultured Bacteroidales bacterium
GGCAAGTATTTTTCGATAACTGCTGCTTCAGCCAATTCAGTTGAGGCTAGTTCCGGTCGGTTCTGTTCTGTGTAAATCTGAGCTGATTCCTTACGTTGTTTCAGCATTTTCTGTATAATTTTCACCGCTACTTCGTCTGCAAGATTTCCATCACTCCCTTTGGCTGTCTTGGCTTCAAGGAATTCTTTTTTCATTCCGCGTAAGGCTTCTAAAGCGACTTTATCACGGGCTAACATGGCAGTTTTTATATCGCCACTCACTTTATCAAATAGTTCGTTCATTTTGTCTGATTTCAAATTGGTTACTTCATTAATCTTCTCTTCCAGGCTGGAATATTTACCACTTTTTTCAGTGTTGATTCATCTTCCAAATCATCCAGATTAATAACCGGATATTCCAGTTCTGGCTCAGGTTCTGGCTCAGGCTCGTCAAACTTAATAACCGGTTCTGGCTCAGGTTCTGTTTCAGGATGAAGCGAATTTACATAATACTGTTCAAACGACTTATTTATATCCGGTTTTACAACTTCAGACTCTACATCTGTCTCTTCTGATTCTTTTTCAGCTTCTTTCTTAGTAAAATCGAAAAAAGAAGAAACTTCCGAATTCACAGCAGATGGTTTATGTGGATGAGATTTCGCAATAGTGAGAGGCATTCCGGGAATATCGCTTACTTCAAAACCTGTAGCAATCAAGGTGATTTTCACTTTATCTTTCAGTTCTTCATCAAAACTCGCACCCCATATTACCTGCACATTTGGACCAACTTTCGACATGAATTCGTGAATTTGCTCAACTTCTTCCATGCGAATCTGATCGCTATTAGAACAATACAAACTCAACAGAATTTTGCTTGCACCACTCACATCACTTGTATTGAGTAAGGGCGAATTCAGTGCATCTTCAATGGCTTTGGTGATACGGTTTTCGCCCGACGCGTAACCAGTGTTCATTATAGCTACATGGCCGTCTTTCATGATGCTGTACACATCAGCAAAGTCGGTATTTATATATCCGGGAACAGTAATAATTTCGGCAATTGCTTTGGCCGCATTGGTCAACACATCATCCGCTTTGGCGAATGCGTTTGAAAGTTCCAGATCAGGATAGATTTGTTTCAGTTTCTCATTATTTATCACCAAAATAGCATCAACATGCTCACTCAGAGCAGCCACACCTTCAAGTGCCTGACGAATTTTCATATTGCCTTCGAAAGCAAACGGAATAGTCACGATACCAACCGTAAGAATACCCAAATCGTGAGCTGCTTTAGCCACCACAGGCGAAGCACCTGTTCCGGTTCCGCCACCCATTCCGGCAGTGATAAACACCATCTTGGTATTATCTTTCAACAATTCCTGAATTTTTTCAATCGATTCTTCAGCTGCAAGTTTCGCAACTTCAGGCCTTCCACCTGCACCCAAGCCTTCGGTGGTATCCGCTCCTAATTGTATTTTTATTGGCACAGGCGATTTCCTCAAGGCCTGATTATCAGTATTACAAACCACAAAGGATACATCGGTGATTCCTTGTCGGTACATGTGATTTACAGCATTTCCGCCACCGCCGCCTACACCAATCACTTTGATAATAGAACTGTCAACAAGAGGCAATTCCAATGGCAAGCTTTCGTCTAAATATCCCATATTTTTATTTTTTATTCGAAGTTATTTTCTTATAGTTGACAACCATTTGTAGTGTGTTTATATTGATTTTAAAATGGAATTTCACCACTAAAATAATCTGTATAAGTTTTAGTCAATTTATTAAAAAAGCCTTTACCCGGAAGCTTTTTGTCTTTCTTTTTTTCTTCCACAATTATCTCAACTTCGGGATGTTCAACCCGATTATCATGTGTGAGCAAGATGGTACCAATCAATTGGGTATATCTAGGATCATTATATTTTTTATCCGTGTCTTCCGACAGCCAGTCTGAATGATCTCCAAGACGTGCATATACTCCGGTTCTTTCAGCAATAAATTCAATTATGCTGTTGAGTTTAGCACCTCCACCGGTTATCACTATACCCGCTTCCAATGTAAACGACAGATTTGAAATAATATCGAAAACCGGTTGCAGAATTTCTTCTAAACGCGCCTCGATAATGGTTGCCAGAAACTTGGTTGATATATTAACCGGCTTTGCTCCTTCCTCAACGGCAGCAACCTGAATATAAACCGGCTCTTCAACCAATGAATCCATCGCAAAACCTTTCAGACATTTGATTTTTTCAGCATTGGCTTCATTTATTCCCAATTCCTGAATGTCTTTGGTAATATTGTTTGCTCCAAGTGGCACAACAACGAAATTTTTCAAAATACCATCGTGATATACTGCCAATGTGGTAGTTGTAGCTCCCAAATTTATTAATGCACAACCAACTTCCCTTTCCTGATCTTCAAGAATCACCGTTGACAATGCCTGAACTGCCAATGGGTTATATTCCATCACAACACCTGTTCGGTCGAAACAACGTTCCAGTTCCGCTTTTATAATTGAATTTCCAATAACTACATTGTAATTTGCACTTATATTTCGGGCTGTTTGTCCAACGGGATCATCCATCTTTTTTCCATCCACAGTATACGACACCGGAATAACATCAAACACCGTGATATTGGCAGAAGCAGTATTTTTCTGACATTCTTCGAGCAAGTCTGCCAGTAAATCATCCGTTATCTCATACAGTTTTCCCAACGAACGGCTTACCGTTGCGGGAATTATTTTCATACTTTTAGCTCCGACACCAACCGAAACTAAGCTCACATCCCCAATTTTCGAACTATTTTTCAGCAATTTGAGCAATTCACTCACTTTAAACGAAGCTCCTGTAGGTTTTTCCACAATACCCCATTTCACGTCTTCGGAAGGTTTAGATTCTTCCGAAAGAATTTTCACAGCACCGCTTTCAAGAACTTCGGCTGCCATAACCGAAATACGTGTGCTTCCGAAATCTACTGCTACTACTTTATTTGAAATCATAATTTTTTGGCAATTATACTGTCTTTTTTCAAC
>CAIYOZ010000136.1 GCA_903927945.1 uncultured Bacteroidales bacterium
CCCTGAAGTGAAGGAACATATCAAATTTATATGCAACAAAATGACAGATTGGGGCTTTAATTATTTCAAGATGGATGGACTATGGACAGGTACTGTTACTGAACAGGTTTATATTAATGATGGCTATAAAAATGATTCAATTGGCAATTGCAAACCTTTGTACAATCGTCTGACGACGCAAATTGAAGCATTCAGAAGCGGATTAAAGCTTATCAGGGAAACAACGAAGGGAAATGTTTTTCTGTCGGGCTGTTGTGCTAGTCAGAATATGCGTTCGTTTGGTGGCGCTATCGGATTGGTTGATGCAATGCGCATAGGTCCGGACTTTAACCATGATGGTGAAAGTATCCGAACCGGAGCAATTCGGGCTTCACGACTGTATTTTCTGAATGGTAGGGTTTGGTGGAACGATCCTGATCCGTCGATAGTGCGCGAAAGTGGTGCCGCAATTGCCGACTCAAAAACCAAAGGAATAGGAAAACTGTCAAGAGCCCGGCTTTTACCATCATTTGTAGCTGTTTCAGGACAATTATTCCTCACAAGCGATTGGCTTCCTGATTTACCTGCTGACAGGCTGGATATATTGAAACATTGCATGGCATCACACTATGGAGTATCAAGACCTGTAGATGCATTTGATAAATCTTTACCTGCCATTTGGTTGACAACGGATAAAAAAACAGGTACAGAGCGAAATGTAATTGGTCTATTCAATTGGTTATTAACACCGCAAGTGATAAGCTCTGGTTTGAAATGGGCTGGACTAAACGAAAATCAGGAGTATTATGTGTTTGATTTCTGGAACAAAAAACCATTGGATAATATCAAAGACTCCTTTTCCTATAAATTACCGGAAGAGTCATGCTGTATATTAGCTGTTCGTGCCAAATCGAATCATCCTGTAGTAGTATCTACATCTCAACACATCACTCAGGGAATGATTGATGTACTGGAAGAAAAATGGGACAGAGAAACACTCACAGGAACAAGCAAATTAATTGGAGGCGATGACTATGAAATTCGGATTGCAGGGCTGAATGATAGTGGAATTAGAGTGGCAATTGAAGCTAAACTTTTGGATGGAAATAGTAACGACACAATTAGTATCTTACCAGCTACAGAAAAAGGTTGGCTCAGAATTGCTATTAAATCAAATGATAGCAAAACAATAAAATGGCAAATAAAATTCTCAAAAAACAATAAAAAAAAGACAGAGGATTATTCTCTTTGAAAACAACAAACCCCGTTGTATGTATTTTTCGACCATGGATGGGATTGGTGGTTTTGAGAATGGAACTTGCTCGGGTGTTATTACAATATAATTTAATTAATAAATGTGAAAATTAAAAGTTCTATGAAAACACAGATTGTGTCTTTTTTATTTATTTTTTTCTTATCGATAGTTTATACCAATGCACAGCAACCATCAACCATTGACTTTTTAGCCAGCAATAATGACTTTATGCTCAATGGGAAACCATTTATCATCCGTGCCGGCGAAATTCATTACAGTCGCATTCCAAAAGTATATTGGGAGCACCGTATAAAAATGGCCAAAGCCATGGGAATGAACACGGTGTGTATCTACCTGTTTTGGAACTACCACGAAATGGAGCAAGGGAAATTTGATTTCTCAGGCGAAAAAGACGTGGCTGAATTCGTTCGATTGATTCAAAAAAATGGCATGTACTGTATTCTGCGTCCCGGGCCATACGTTTGTGCCGAATGGGACATGGGCGGACTGCCCTGGTGGCTGCTCAAAAAGAAAGATATCAAAGTGCGCCGTCGTTCCGACGAGTTCTTTATGGAACGCGTAAAGGTTTACCTCAATGAAGTGGGCAAACAATTGGCTCCGCTTCAAATTCAAAACGGTGGACCGATTATCATGGTTCAGGTAGAAAACGAATATGGAACCTGGGGCGACGACCAAAAATACATGGAAATAATGCGCGACAACCTGCGTGAAGTTGGTTTCGACAAGGCTCAGTTGCTTCGCTGCGATTGGTCTTCAAATTTCCACCGATACAAACTGGATGGCGCCGTGAATGCTCTAAACTTTGGAGCAGGCTCGAATATTGATGATCAGTTCCGCAAATTCAAGGAAGTAAATCCAACATCACCGTTGATGTGTGGCGAATACTGGACAGGTTGGTTCGACCAATGGGGCAGAGCGCACGAAACCCGAGATGTAAATAGCTTTATCGGTAGCCTCAAAGACATGATGGATCGCAAAATCTCGTTCAGTTTGTATATGGCTCATGGCGGGACGTCCTTTGGACAATGGGCAGGTGCCAACGCTCCGGCTTATGCACCAACAACCTCGTCGTACGACTATAACGCCCCAATTGATGAAGGTGGAAACCCAACCGATAAGTTTTACGCCATTCGCGATTTGCTGAAAAA
>CAIYOZ010000137.1 GCA_903927945.1 uncultured Bacteroidales bacterium
GTTAGGGGTCATTTAGTCTGTGCCAATCTATCTTTCGGTGTTGTTGCTGCTTCAGTTGCTACTACCGGTCTGTAAAATCCAAGTTTCAACTTCTTGTCTGGCCAGTTAGCACGTATCACATCGTTCCACGGTTGGAAAAGTATCATTTCGGGTACTGCCGTTTCGGTAGCAAAATAACCTTTCAGCGCGTAAATCAATTCACTGCCTGAATTCATTTTACCCTCTACAATGATATTACTCAGTGCCGGACTCAATCCAAATCCAGAAGTGGCTGCCGAATCGCCTTTATTGGCAATCGCAATCTGAGCATCCACGTAATCTTTAATCTTCTTGTCGATTGGCGTTACTTTCCATCCCTGAAATTTCATAGCCACCTCGTTGAAGTATTCCTGCGTATGCAGAAATTTACCCACGTTTTCCTGTCCGGTAAGTGCTGCCGTAAAATCCGAAAAGGCTTTGTCTTTGAAATCTTCCAGCATTTTATCGGTATAAGCAATGCCTTCCAGTGCTGCCTTATTTTTGAGTTGAGCCTGCACATCGTCCCAGTATTCCTGCGGACTTTCAATGTGGTAACTTATAGCCGAAGCATTGGCGTTATATTTGGTTAGAAGTGGTGCAATGCTATTACTAAGTTTCATCCATCCCAATGCACCCATAAAGCGTGGAGCAGCATAAGCCGTTTTGCAAAATGAATAAATACCCTGATACTTCATGGCCAGCGGATATTGAAACGGAACGTTCTTATTCCAAATTGGGTAAGCAAACATTTTATCGATCCTAACATTGGGGAAATGTGCCACTACTATTCGTTCAGGATAATCTTTGTCTAGTCCCGGCCATTCAAAACGGGCACGGCTTACCGGAACATGTTCCATAGTGCTTACCATGGGTTTACCGCCAATGCGTGGAGCACGGTTACGATACATTTTCACGAAATAACCCAGCCCGTGAACCAAATCAATATGACATTTAAGCAGTTCGTTCAGTCCGTCAAAACTATTCAGCCAGTCGGTAATTTCCGCATCGTTTTTCCATACACGTTTCAGACTACCATCTTCCTGTTCCTGCTCTTCGTACAGACGTGGACCATCACCCCACTGCAAACCCTGAATTCTGCCCAAAATACCTTCACCGGCATAATTCTCATCCAGTATGCGCATCAGTTCCAGCGGAAGATCGTTGTTATACCCATTCGGTATAATATCGAAGTTACCAATGCGTTGCCATGTTTCGCCCCAGCTTGCAGGTTGTGTAAAGTTGAAGTTTGCAGCAGGATAATCACCACTGCCAAACGTGGCACCCACACTAAAACTCATTAATCCGTGTCGGGTTTCGGCTATTCCGAAATTACCTAAGCGTCTGATTTCACTCATAATATACACTTTTGTCCATTAAATTCCAATATCAATATCTGCCAGCAATTCCGTGGCACATTTGCGTCAAGGTCGGTGAAGAATAATTTATAATCCGAATGTTCTATCAGATCGTTCGGAGTTTTCTTGCGGAGTCGTGCACGGCTTATACGAGCAATATCGCCACCTTTACCGGTCTGCCGGTTATACTTTACAAACGAAAAGCTGAATTCTCCACCTGCTGCCGATATGCGCTGCATTTCTTTGATAGCATCATAAACCTGTATGTAATTCAGCTTTTCCATACTACAAACTTAATGGCTTATTTCAGTGGGCGAAAGGACATTTTTTTGAGTTTAAAGTGGATAGTTTATAGTTAGGAACAAGGAGAATAAACAACCGTTTACGCTATTCCGTTGGCTTTGAATTTTCATTGAAAGTTTTAATGTGCTTTTTTACTTTATGAAGATATTTGATTAGCTTTTCGATTTCTTCAACATCAAACTCATTATAGTTATCAATCTGTCTAAATTCGTCAGACTCCCGAAGCGTTTTATCTTTTTCATAAATAACAATACCTAATTCCCTTATATCTCTATATGGGTTTATATCGTTTGTTTTGCACACGTAAAATTCAAGTATCATATCGTCTCCTTTATTCCATACCATTGGAACTTGAAAAATTTGTTCATCTATCTTTTTCATATTATTTCTATTTTATAAACTATAAACTATAAACTGTAAACTGTAAACTACTTAGCATTTATCTTCCCTCTCGTCAATATCAGCCAGTATTCTTTTCCGTCAATAATTACCGGCGTATTTGCTATTTTAAAACTGCAAGAAAGAATCTTACGTTTCGAATCGCCATTGATACTATCCAGTAGTTTTCGGCAAATCACTATATTATTAAACATATGACTGCCACGCCCTTTTTCGTTCATAATTTTAAAGCCGTCCACACTTTTATAAATGTACCAGTCTTCCGGATTATCTGCATCTTGTAAAATAGTCACTTGGGTTTTTTCCGTAAGTCCTATCCGTTCAGAAGCGCACCGGTTAAACTTAATTAATCCGGCTCTACGGCTTAGTCGTACAAGTTCCATTCCCGATGGTGATACGGTAGAACTATTCATGGGATTGTATTCGGTTAATCTCATATCTTATCCATTAATCTGTCAATATATGCCAGGTACTTTTTATGTGGAAGGAATCTATTTTTAGATAATACGCCAATAGTCACATAAATTATCAGCAATAGACCGTAAACTATCAGATTAATGATAATCCATAACACAAGTGTATTGAATTGGAGTGATTTCATACTAATTGATAGTAATTAAATTCCCCTTTAGGGGTTAGGGGTTATATTTTCTTTCCGGTATTGTTCCCTGTGCATGTGCCCGGTTATTTCGTCTATCTCTTCATTGCTATAAGTATCTTCACGCAGTAACTTCAGCGGATCGGCATTTTGTTTTGGTGGTGGAGCTGGTGGATTCTTCATTGTAAAATCACCAGTTTTCTTTTTGGTAGTTAATGAAATTAGAATAATAATTCCAAGTAATTGAACTATTGCAAAAGCAAGTGCTCCATTAATAATTTCTTCAGTCATATATTTAATTTTAAAGGTTACTTTTTTAAAGAGCGCAGCCCCATTGCTGCGCTCTGTTTTCTGGTTCTCTTGTTCGTTTAGTCATTACTGACTAATGATTCTTTTCAAAGGTGCAACTTAGCGTTTCAGACATTCAGGTACCAGCTTATCCTGTTTGAATTTTTATTGAAGGTTTACTTGCACTCACCCCCACCGTAACCGCATTTACTCAGAATCTATCATCGGTATTCATTAGGTTTTTTTTAAAAAAAAAGAAA
>CAIYOZ010000138.1 GCA_903927945.1 uncultured Bacteroidales bacterium
ACCTTTAAGATCAATTAATCCCACTTTAATACGGTTCAAAGAATTATTTTTGTAAGCATATAACCAACATTTTAATATAATTTTAAATAAGCATACATGAAAAAAAGAAATTACATTTTTACAATTTTAATCTTGATGATAGCCCTGTCAGCATCATCAATCCAGGCACAGAAGCTTGCATTTCCTACAGCTGAAGGATTTGGTAAATTCTCAACCGGAGGTCGTGGAGGCAAGGTCATCGAGGTTACCAATCTGGGAGATTATACTGGGACTGACTCTATACGGGGAACATTGCGTTGGGCGTTAAACCAGTATCCCGGACAACCGCTCACGGTGGTTTTTAAGACATCAGGGATTATTGTTTTAAACTCAGCAATCAGGTGTGGGCGTAATGGATTGACCATTGCCGGGCAAACTGCTCCGGGTGATGGGATTTGTGTCCGTGGTGGTCAGTTTAATCTCGGTAGTGCCCAAAATCTGATCATCCGGCACATTCGTTTCAGAATTGGATTGAGTAATGGAAATACAGGAGGCTTTCTGGTAGGTGGTTCTGTGGATTTCGAGAATGGAAGCCAGGCTATCTTTGACCATTGCGACTTCGGTTGGGCAGGTGAGGAAAACATCACCATGTACGACGACCACTATGTAACTGTACAATGGTCGGTATTACACGAAGGGCTTTATGCATCGGGACATGAAAAGGGTGCCCGGAGTTATGGCGCCCAATGGGGAGGATCACCGGCAACCATGCACCACAATATCTTTGCACATAACGTAACCCGTTCAGGCCGCTTTAATGGATCGAGCAATGCCTTGGGAGACTTGCATGTATTAATCGACTTTGCCAACAATGTGGATTATAACTGGGGAAAAACTAACTCTTGTTACGGTGGCGAACGCGAGGCCGGCAGATTGTCAACCCATCAGGTGAATTTTGTGGGTAATTATTATAAACCGGGGCCAACGACTCCTACATCCGGAAGTAGTTTTATAGCACAAAGTGCTGCACGTTCAGGATATGTATCAACTGGTCCTTCGTATTGGTATCTCAGTGGGAATATTATGGAGGGAGATGATGTCGGAACGGCTGACAATTGGCATGCCTTCCAAAACGGATCTATTTACCCTACTGACTCGTTGAAAAGATTAAGTCCGATCACCATCCCCGACCAGTATAAAATCACCTATACTTCGGCTCAGGATGCTTATCAGGCTGTACTGGCACATGCAGGTGCTTTCCCTCGCGATACAGTGGATAGAAGAATTATGCATGAAGTAGCTACTAAAACTGCTATCGGAACCTCAACGGTTCAATTCTACCATGACGGTACGGATACCACCGTTTTATATACGAACCCGTATTATGGCAAAACGGTCGGAATTATTGACCAACCTGCCGGAGCAGGTGGTTATCCTACGTATAACACCTACAACACGATTACTGATGCCGACCATGATGGCATGGATGATGTATGGGAACTTGCCAATGGCTTGGATCCAACAAACCCCAATGACCGCAATTTATTAACAGCTGATGGATACACCGCCCTGGAAGTTTATTTGAATAGCCTGGTAGGTGAAAATATCGTTCATAATTTTGCACCTTCGGCAGTTCAACTGGTACCGGCTCACAATATCTCGGTATATCCGTCGATCACGACTGATAAACTGACTCTTACCTCGGATGTATCATTAAAATGGGCCTCCATATATTCTATTGAAGGAACAAAGGTATTAAACGTTACACTGGGAAGCAGTAAAACAATTGACGTAATTTCATTAGCCCGGGGCTGTTATATTCTCGAAGTAAGTACGCTGGATGGGGCAGTTGAAAGGCTTAAATTCATAAAAAAATAAAAAAAACATACTAGTCGTGATTTTTAAATAGTCACGGCTAGTACAAACTAGGAGTCTCTTCGTCTTTAGAGTATTAAAGCAACACAAACAAATAATAATTATATGAAAAACGTTACAAAACTATCTCTACTGGCTTTATTAATAAGCCTTTCCTTGTCAGGTTACGGTCAATGTGGAGGTGCACTGACTACTTGTGGCAATTCCTATATTACGACAAATGCAGGATGGACCAATTCTGAGTATTATCAAATCATCGATATCGACGCAGCAAAATTAACGGATGCAACATTACCTCAATTTACCGCAGCCGATGGATCCAAAAATGCATTGGAGCCGGTACCTGCTACCAATGATGGTCCAACTGACTTTGCTTCTGGTTTATTCAAAACACCCATCATGACTACAACAGATGGATTAGTATACACCCCATCAACAGTTAAATGGCCAGTGAATTTTTATTTAGCCGCTTTTGCACCTTCTATGTACACAAGTGCGTATACAAAAGACAGTTTAGTGGGATCAGGTTATTCTGGAACCGGAACTACGGCCGCCTGTACACTCAACAACAATACTGTGATTGTAAGCCCTATCTATAAGAAACCGGGATTTATCGAATTAAGCCGCTTACCTGCTACCTTGACAAATCCTACTGTGAGCCGTCTGGGATACATTGAAATAGACAATCTTCCACAAGTGGAAAGAATTCAGTGGTCATATTCTTCAACTTCCTGGAAACGTGGTGTGAAATTTGATCTCAACTTCAATGATGGAAAAGGTTGGATTCCGCAACGGTGGATTGCCACCGGTGCCGGTAACTGGGAAGCTACATTTGCCGAACAAGGGTATCAGTTTGAAGAAGTGGTTGGGAAACAAGATGATCCAAGCTCTTTAGTATCTTTTAGAATCAGGCCTTGGGATGGTGATAGTATTGATTTAAAACCAAATGCAAATAATTGTACTTACCAGGCTACTACCTATACTGCAAAAAACACCCCACTGGCTCAACAACAAACCGTACGGGTGCATCAAATAAAGGTTTTCAGCAATGTAATACCAGATCAGGCGCCCAGTGCTGTAAACACAATTAATGCCTCGAAATTAAACATTTACCTTTCTGATAAAAACATTGTTATTTCTGAGACTGTAAATGCTGAATTGTATACCATTGAAGGTAAAAAAGTATTCAAGGGTTTTACCAATCAAGTTGATGTTTCGGGTCTATCGCGAGGGATTTATATTTTGAAGGCTACCACCAAGGATGGTGCGATACAAAATAAAAAGATTCTGATTTAAGGATTTAATGAACTTTAAGGGAGAAGGAGATATTGATTCGTCAGTATCTCCTTTTCTGTTTATATTTGTACCCGATTTTGAGTACAACTGGTTATGATTGCCGTCTTAATTGTATATTTTAAATGACTATCATTTCAATAAAAAACTAAGAAAAAGACCAATGAAAAAGAAATTATTTTTGGGTATTTGTGCTGTGTTGCTTTTAGCACCTCTCTCAACGATTAGAGCCCAATATCCGGATGTTCCAAAAGATCTAAAGGCTTCAGCCGACAAAATGATCGATATGGAAAACAAGGTTGTGGATAGCGTGATGCTGGCCAACAAATCCATACTTAAAGCTGAGAAGACTCATGGTCGCCCGTACATTCCCTGGGCAGCCCGCCCGACAGATCTACCTCAGGCTAAGATACCTTCCTTCCCGGGTGCAGAAGGCGGCGGAGAGTTCTCCTTCGGTGGCCGTGGCGGCAAAGTGATTACAGTGACAAGTCTTGCCGACAGAGGGCACGGAACATTGCGAGAAGCATGCGAAGAAACTGTTGGTGCACGTATTGTGGTTTTTAATGTTGCAGGTGTTATTCACCTAAAATCGCCGATCATCATAGCAGCACCCTACGTTACTATCGCGGGACAAACAGCTCCAGGTGATGGAGTTTGTGTGGCAGGAGAATCGTTTTGGGTAAATACCCATGATGTTGTGGTACGTCATATGCGTTTCCGTCGTGGTGAGACTAAAGTGGAACGTAGGGATGACTCTTTTGGAGGAAATCCGGTTGGAAATATCATGATTGACCATTGCTCCTGTACATGGGGGTTGGATGAAAACATTTCATTTTACAGGCATATGTTTAACCCAGGTCCCGGTATAAAGGAAGAAAAACTACCAACCGTAAACGTAACCATTCAGAATACCATTTCAGCACAGGCATTGGATACGTATAATCACGCTTTTGGAAGCACACTGGGTGGTGAAAACTGTTCATTCATGCGAAACCTTTGGGCAGATAATGCAGGACGTAATCCATCCATTGGTTGGAATGGTGTTTTCAATTTTGTAAACAACGTAATTTATAACTGGCACAACCGCTCGGTTGATGGCGGTGACTATACAGCCCTGTATAATATCATCAATAATTATTATAAACCGGGACCAGTTACAGCTAAAAATGAACCTATTGGTCATCGTATTTTGAAACCTGAATCGGGTCGTAGTAAATTAGGATACCTGGTTTTTGGACGCGTATATTGCAATGGCAATATTATGGAAGGAAACGAAGCTGTAACCAAAGACAACTGGAATGGCGGTGTGCAAGTGGAAGAGATGGAAAATGCCGGACAATATACCGACTCCATGCGCTGGAACGAACCTTTTCCAAAACCTGAATTTCCGATTATGAAAGCGCAAGAGGCTTATGACTTTGTGACTAAAAATGTGGGAGCAAATATTCCAAAACGTGATATTGTAGACGAACATATTTTGACACAGGTAAAAACAGGAAAAGTGTATTATAAAGAAGGACTTGATTCTGTCAATTTCTTCCAGTTTAAACACCGTCGTTTACCAAAAGATTCCTATAAAAATGGTATTATCACCGACATCCGTCAGGTGGGTGGCTATCCTGAATATAAAGGAAAAGCTTATAAAGACAGCGATGGTGATGGTATGCCGGATGCATGGGAGAAAGCAAACGGTTTGAATCCAAATGATCCTACGGATGCTATCAAGGATTGCACGGGTGATGGATATACCAACATCGAAAAATATATCAACGGTATCGATACCAAAAAGAAAACAGATTGGACGAAACCTGAAAACAACCACGACACGCTGGCTGAAAAAGGAAAACTCATGTAATTTACGATTTAATCATTTACAATTTAAGACGCAGGGATTGAAATCATTCCCTGCGTTTTTCAAACTATTTTAAACATGAAAACAATTAAATATAAGATATCCGGACTTGTACTTTGCTTCTTGATGCTGGTTCCTGCCCTGAAGGCTGTGGAACTGGACTCTAAAAGCCGTGATCCTAAATATGTGGAAACCATCGTGGCACGGTCCCAAAAGATTGTAGACAAACTAAAGCTGGCTGATGCCAACGTGAGCCGGAATGTGCTGAATATCGTTGCCAACCGCTATTTTACACTGAATGACATCTTTTCAAAACGTGATTCATCTGTCAACCGGATTAAAAGATCAGAATTAAAGGGAGAAGCAAGAAACTCAGCACTCACTGCCTCCCAAAATGAGAAAGAAGCAGCCCTGTACCGTTCGCATTTTGCCTTCGCCGGTGATTTATCCCTTTACCTGAATGAATCGCAAATTGAAGCAGTAAAAGACGGTATTACATTCGGGGTAGTGAAGGTAACCTACGATGCCACCGTAGAGATGATTCCAAGCCTCAAGGACGACGAAAAAGTTCAGATACTGGCATGGCTCAAGGAAGGACGTGAATTCGCCTTAGACGCCGAAACTTCCGAAAAGAAACATGAAGCATTTGGCAAGTTTAAAGGCCGTATCAACAACTACCTTTCCAAACAGGGATACGACCTGATCAAGGAACGCGAAGGCTGGTATGCCCGCAACAAAGCCCGCGACGAAGCCAAAAAGAAATAATAAACCCAATTAGTGGATTGGTAAGAATACTCCCGCAATAGAATCGCTATTGCGGGAGTACTTTGTTATCATTATCATAACCAAGGTTTTATAAATCAACCCTATCTTACCACTACCAGTCTCTTTAGTATCTGCCTACCTCCCCGGTAATTCATGGGAGTGGCTTTAGATAATACATAGATAATACATATATAATACATAATTAACACATATACATGACATATTTAAATAGATATGTGTTATGTATGTATTTCCTATGTTTTTCCTATCCGTTTTGTCAATAATTTATAAAGCCACTCCCATGAATTACCGAGGAGGTTCTCAGGAGACAGGCAGGAGAATCTGATCGATAAAAAACAGATACGTACAGAACAAGAAACTTGAAGTGGATATCAGGGGATAGGATAGTTGAAAAACAGGGGATAGACCGAATTGATCCATCCCCTGTTATGAATGCTTGCTATTACAATTTTACTTCCAGGTATTTAATACGTTGGCGGCGCCAGGTATACACCACGTGAATACGTCCGTCTTTCCCCTGAATAATGGAGGGATACGAGTATTGCGAGATGGGTGAATCTTCCAGGATGAGTTTCTTTTCCCAATGGATGCCGTCGGTGGAAACTGCAATATTCAACGGGGTACGGGGTGCTTTCTTCTCACCTTTTGGGGTACGTACGGCGTTATAGACTACGACTTGGCGTCCATCCTGCAAGGTAACGGCATCGGTACCTGAATTGTTATTGGGCAGGGAAGTGAGCGAAAGTGGTGTCCATGTTTCGCCTTGGTCCGTGCTCCAGGCGGTGGCTATCGATCCATTGCGACTGCGGCACAGGATTTGAAGCTTGCCATCCTTGTATTTCAGCAGGCTCGGTTGAATGGCTTGCACTGTGTTTATGACGGTATTGTCACCACCTTCGGCATCAAATTTAGCCGTATTATCTTTCAGGGAGGTTTGCAAATCCTGTGAAGCAGCAAGGGGTCCCACATTCCGCCATGTTTTGCCAAAGTTGTCGGTGATTTCGAAATGAACCTTCCAACCATCTTTCTCCGTACTGGAGGGACAAATCAACCGATCACCAATCAGCTCGGGTTTATTTTTGATTGGTCCCAGGAAACCATCGGGCAGTTGTTCGGCAGCGCCCCAGGTCTTGCCTCCATCACTGCTTCTCTTCATATACCCTTTCCAGTCGGCCACCTTGTTACCTATTTTATAAAACAACAGTAAGTCATTGTTCGGGATTTGATAGAGGACAGGATTCCAGCAGGCTTTCCGGAGTGAGGGACTGAATACTCCATCAGCAACCTTTACAGGACTTGTCCAGGTATCGGTACCTTTTTCTTTGCGACATACCCAAATACATACATCAGGATTCGCTTCCTTGGTGCCTCCGAAAAAAGCTGTGACCAAATCGCCGTTGGTTGTTTCAGCAATGGTGGCAGCATGGCATTCGGGGAATGAAGCTTTTTCGTAAAGGAATTCATCTTTTACAATGCCTTTGCGTTGGGGAATTTCCACCTGATACGTATACGTACCGGAGCCGATCTTCTCTATCTTCCCTGCAGGGAGATGAACCTCCGCTGTGGTATTGACAGGAATGGTAATGTCCCACGTTAGATTCATCAAGGTCTTTTTCCATTTGCTGATTACCTTTCCATAGGGAGTCATGTAGGAAGCATCCACATGTTCCAGGTCATGAACCTCGAAATTGGGTTTCAGAATAATCTGTTTAAATGCTGTTTCTTCATAACTTGTTTTTATCCCTGCCAGGTTTTCGTAACTCCAGGGAATCAGGTCCCCCAGCAACATGACGTGATTGCCGGAATTCATCTTAGGACTGGCGGTATTACCGTTCCAGAGTTCCCAGATAGTGGTGGCACCATTGGCAGCCATGTAACCCCACGAAGGATATTTGTTGTTCGTTGCCAAAGCAAAGGCCACATCGGCACGTCCCATGAGGCTTAACTGGCGCAGTAACCATTGAGTTCCGATTAATCCGGTGGTGATTTGCGGTGAATTGTTCGCCACTACCGTTTTGATAATTTGTTTGCACACTGTGTCAACGTATTGTTTTGGTATCATTCCGAAAGACAGCGGTAACAGATTAGAAGTAGCCGTATTATTCCCGTAGAAGAGAGAGTCGGTGTGAAAGAATTTACGGTTGAATCCGTTCTTTACCTGTTGTGCCAACAGATTGTATGCTTTTGAATCCTCTTTAATGCCTTGCACATTGGCAAAGCGGATCATCAATTGCAACATCTTGTAGTAATAGGCAGTCGAAATAAGCTGTCCATCGGTCTGCCGTTTAGGGTCACGGCTGTGAATCAGTTCCAGGCTCTCGGGGGGTACGCACCAATCGCCGTATTCATCACGGGTCACAATAAACTTATTGTTCATATACTTACTTCGTATATGTTCCATCCATTTTTTCATGGAAACATAATTATCAACCATGGGTTGTTTGTTTCCAAACTGGGTATAGGTCATATCGCACAACATGAGAAAGGTAGAGGGCCAGGTCACGTTATCGCTGTAATAGTTCCAAAAAGCAGGTGCCACATCGGGTATGCAACCATCTTTTCGTTGGGAATCGCGGATATCATCACCCCATTTGGCATACATGGCATTGTTGTCGAATAAATAGCTCTCACCCCAGCAGCCCATGCTGCGATCGCCTAACCAGGGCTGGCGTTCGTTACGCTGCGGGCAATCCACCGGCATTCCCTTGTAATCACTACGGATTCCCCACCAGGCATTTTTCAACACCTGATTCAACACGTCATTGGAGGTGGTGAGCTTTCCCAGGTTTTCCATTTCATCACCCACTACTTCGCCCTTGAAATCAGTGAGGGAAGGTGTATATTTCAATCCACTGATCTCTACATACCGGAATCCATGATAGACAAACCGGGGTGACCAGTCTTCGCCTGATGCATCACCTTTCAGTATATAATAGTCGGTAGCGCGGGCATCACGCAGGTTCTCCACGTAGAGTTCGCCTGTCTTTTGCAATGTTTCAGCAAAGCGCAGTTTGATAGAGTCATTGACGTTTCCATGGACATGAATGCGCAACCATCCGGCCATGTTCTGACCCAAATCTAAGATAAATCCTTGACCCAGCGGGGTAATTGAAACAGGTGTAATTTTATCCACGACCTTCATGCCTGCCATGGGTTGTGCACGCAGTGATCCATCGGGCATGCCTACCCGTTCAGCTTCCTGCCAATTCGAGTCATCAAAATTCACTTGATTCCAACCGGTCAGTTCCTTGCGGGCATCATATTCTTCTCCATCATATTCGTTATTGCTGCTTATCGGTCCGTCCGCGGTAAGTTTCCATGAAGTATCACTGCCCACCGTTTCAGTGGTGCCATCGGCGAATTCAATGGTCAGGTTGAATCGCAGTTTGGGATAACCGAATGTATTTATTTTAAAAGGCTTGTATTTCTGGCGCATTGCATAGAAACGGCCGTTGCCCAGGGTTACACCCACCGCGTTGCTTCCGGGTAGGATCAGGGAGGTTACGTCATAGGTATTGTAAAAGACTGTCTTACGATAATCGGTTGGTGAGGGGGCCAGTACCTGTTCACCCACCCGTTTGCCGTTCAGAAACATTTCATACAGCCCCAGGCCGGAGATATGCACAACAGCACGGTTCACTTTTTTAGCAGCTGCAAATTCCTTACGCAGGTAACGTGCCGACAGGCGGCTCCAGGTAGTTTCACGATCCTTCGAAGTTATTTTATCCAATCCAATCCATTGCGCTTTCCAGTCATTTTCACTCAACAATCCCATGCTCCAGGAAGCGACGGAACTCCAGCTACTTTCCCCTTTGTTTGTCCATACCTTTACTTTCCAGAAATACGGGTGATTGGTTACCAGCGTCACACCGGCAACGGGAATCCAAAGGGACATATCGGTAGAAACCTTTCCGCTGTTCCACACATCGCCTTTATCATTTTCCAGGTTGTCTATCGAGGAAGCTACCAGTATTTGATACGCTTTTTGCATAACTTCTTTCTCTGAAGTGGCTTCCAGCTTCCAACTCAAACGGGGAGAGGAAACATCCAGCCCCAGCGGATTAGTCAATCCCTCAGTTTTGAGTGAGGTAACAGAAATAGTGGCTGACAGCCCGGCAACCAGGGATAGAAATACGATAATGGAAACAATTTTTCTTTTCATTGAAATTATGGATAAGGATTTCACAAGATTTACTTCGCCGATCAGGAAATCATTGTGTTTTATTTCAGCATTTAATTGACATTTAATGTATTCACGCCTTTTTTAACATATTCTTTTGATGAATCCACAGCAATGAGTACCCTGTCATTCCCTGAATTATAGGCTACATCGGGAATAAAACCAACAATTTTAGTTCCTTCAAATTCACCGGCATATTGCAGTTCACCTGTTTTGGGGATAAACCACCAGCAGTTTTTCATTGCCCCGCTAATTTTAGACAGGTTGATTTTCATGGGTCTGCCGGAATAATTATAAACCATCAAATAATCGTTTCCGCGGGTGGCAATGGCACGGTCGTACCGTTCGCCGTTTAATCCATCAAGTATGCTCTGATCGGGTACCCGATCGAAGAAAGGGAACGCAAGCATCAATGCCTTGAGGAATTTCATTTGATTGTAACCCGGATCTTCAATGCAATCATACCAGTAACGTTTTGCCCCAAATGATCCGATGACACCGGGTTTCATAAACTGCATGATCGAATTATGACCGTACGTATGCCCGAATGAACCGGCAAAAACCGACCAATAGGCATAACGACGAACATCATTGGCACCCCAGCGTACTTCATTGAAATCATGTAACCCCTGGGGAATATCTTCATAGGATGGTTCCCCATCGATAACGGGCTTAAGAGGTTGCAGGGCCAGGCTCTTTTCCACAAAGCGCCAGTTATCTTCCTCGGTGTTTGGTTCAATCGTGATATCGCCATCGCCTTTTACCTGACCGTACCGGCGGTGTCCACTCTGGAACATATTGAAATCAAGCCAGGTTGCCTTGTCAAACCAGGTACCCGACATAGTGCGTCCACGTGGATGAAATGTCATCAGGTGGTTTTGGTCAATGGCTTTGATACTTTTTGCCAGTGCTTCCCACACTTCTGTTTTCACATCACCACGGATATCACCGCCAATAAACCAAATGATATTCGGTGAATTTTTATACCGTGCAGCTAAGAATGTTCCGTAAGCCTGAGCATCTTTCACCGTCACTCCGTCTTTGCTTACCGGGCCGCCCCAGATACAGTCCATCCCGATAAATACACCCTTGCGTTCTGCCGACTTGATGATATAATCCATGTGGTCCCAATAACCATAGACGCCCTTTTTGTTGATGTCCCTGAAATTAAAACCATCCGGCATGGCAGACTGGCCATAGGTGTTCATCGTTGACAGGCTATTCACGGTTTGAACCTGCACCAAATTGTATCCACGCTTGCTGCATTGGTCGAGATAATAATCCGCTTCATCACGGTTCAATCGTTCAGGCAACAACCAGCCCGTGTCACCCAACCAAAAGAAGGGTGTGCCATTTTCGAATTGCAGGTAATGATGGTTATCGCTCACCTTCAATTTGCCATTTTCCCAGGGGAGTTTTGCAGTGTTGGATTGAGCTGAAATTGCTCCAATCAATATAAACAGTAAAAATAATATAGGAATAAAATTCTTTTTCATCGTAGGATGTTTTTATCTTTAAGAAATTATATGCTATCCGACAAACCGCAAAAAAGCGGTTGATCGGAATTGCGTCTAACCGATTCTTTTTTCGGTTTGACGCATAGCTAAACATTATAATTAACACTTATTCTGTAACATTGTATTCTTTTCCCGGTTCCGTATTTAAATCGTAAAGATATGTTTTTTTTAGATTCAGCGGATTCATTATTGCATTCCCGTTGATCAGGGGTTTTGAAACAGCAGGCACTTCATATAGAGAATTTGGATTTTCGCTTTTTGCTTCAACCAATCCCTTTCCAGTAAGCGGGGTCAATGACCGCAGGCGGCAATTGCCTCCATTTCGGGATTTGATATGAACCCTTTCCACGGAACCTTTGCTCCATTTAATATCCATTACGAAACCGCCACGAGCCACGATTCCTTTTATCTCACCCTTATCCCAGTGACTCGGGAGTGCAGGAAGCAAATAAATAAATCCATCCTGGCTTTGCATCAGCATTTCAACAATCCCGGCAGTACAACCAAAGTTACCATCAATCTGAAAGGGTGGATGGGCATCAAATAAGTTCGGGTAGGTTCCTCCTTGTTTCTTTTCATTCCGGACGATTGACAGTTGATCGGTAATCAATTTATAGGCATGATCCCCATCAAGCAATCGAGCCCAGAGGCATATCTTCCAGGCCATGCTCCACCCGGTAGAAGGATCACCCCGGTGGATCAGCGAAGTGCGTGCAGCATCCATCAGCTCGGGTGTATGATAAGGTGAGATTTGATTGCTCGGGAACAAGCCATATAGATGCGATGCATGACGATGCGTATCATCCGGATTATCCCAGTCGAACATCCATTCCTGTAACTGCCCCCACTTTCCTATTTGAAAGGGAGCCATTTCTTTCAGCTTTCCCTGCAAACGATCTGCCAGTTTATTATCGACGTTCAGAATCTTAGAGCTGATGATGATAGATCTCCACAAATCACTAATCAATTCATTATCCATGGTACACCCTCCGGCCGTGGTAGCTTTGTCGTTACTTCCGGCATGTGTATTTTCAGGTGAATTGCTTGGGCATACCACTAGCCAGTTGTGAACAGGTTCTTTCACCATCACATTCTCGAAGAATAAACCGGCATCTTTCATGATCGGATAAACGGATTTCAGAAAAGCCTTGTCACCCGTATACAGGTAATGTTCCCACATCATGCGGCATAACCAGGCGCCACCTGTGGGCCACATACCCGAGGGAGCTTTGTCTACAGCACCTGTCATCCGCCAGATATCGGTATTGTGATGCAACACCCACCCTCCTACTCCATACATGATACCTGCCGTCTCCTTCCCTGTCACGCTGACTTCTTTGGTCAACTGCAGCAAGGGTTCATAGAGTTCGCTCAGGTTTGTTACCTCAGCAGGCCAGTAGTTCATTTCAACGTTGATGTTGGTGGTATATTTGCTGTCCCACGAAGGTAATAATTTATCGTTCCAGATACCTTGCAGGTTAGCTGCCTGTCCGCCAGGTTGAGAAGAACAAATGAGCAGGTAGCGTCCAAATTTGAAATAGGTGGCTACCAGGTTTTCATCGTTTGATTTCGCAAAGTTCTCAATCCTTTTATCGGTGGTTTGGGTGGAATGATTATCCCCCAGATTCAACGAAACCCGGTCCATATATTGCTTAAAGAATTCGGTATGTGTCTTCTTAGCTTCGGTAAAATTATGAAGCAGGGCTTTATCGAGATAGTTTTTCGAACGCTCGGATGCATTGCCCTCAATGTTTTGGTAATTATTGAAATTCGTGGCAATGGATACATAAATGGTGGCTTCATCGGCATTTTCCACGGCCAACACGCCATCTTTGCAGGATACAGTACCACTTACCGTTTTGACAGTCATGCGTCCCTGAAACTGCACTTTTCCTTTCAACCCTTCATGCGTCGAAGTAACTCCGTCCAGGGTCACCACATTGCCATCACAGGCAATCATAACATCCTGATGAGGGGAAGTCAATAAGGCATTAAAGGTTATTTTCTTTTTCTGGCTGGCAGTCAACCGGATCATGACCACCTGGTCGGTAAAGGACGTGATCACTTCCCGTTTATAGGTGACACCATCATTGCGATAGTGTACCAACACGCGGGCTGAATCAAGGCTTAATTCCCGGTAATAATCTGTATAACGGGTATGACCCGGAAAGGAAATCCGTAAATCACCAAAAGTCTGGTAAGGCATCCCCGAATTTGTATTGGACATGACTTTTTCGGTAGCAAGCGTCTGTGCTTCCAGGTATTTACCGGCAAACACCAGTTCCCGAACCTTGGGTATATTCAGTAAGGCATCCGGGTTGGCATTGTTATTTGGCTTCCCGGCCCAGATGGTAGCCTCATTAAGTTGTATTTGTTCTGCGCCTGGGTTTCCAAACACCATGGCACCTAACCGACCGTTTCCCAGGGGTAAGGCTTCCGTCCATACCTGGGCAGGTTTATCATACCAGAGTATATATTCATTTTTCGCTCCGAACAATGAAGTGATCACTGAGAAAAGGTAAAAGAGTGAAAGAGTGGTTTTTTTAATAGAGTGGATCATTCGGAGTCTGTTTTATCTTTAGAACAGACGGATAATAGAGGGATTTGTACTATGTTGTTTATCGTTCAGGAAAGGAAATGGCAACATGAAATGATCAAGTTGCCATTTTTTAAATCTAACTACCAATGCTTAAATAAAATCAGTATCAACCAACCAACTTAATCAACTAATTAACCAATTAACCAATTAACCAATTAACTTAATATCCTTATTCTATTTCAGTTACTTTCTTTTTTGCTTCTTTATCGGCTTTTATCTTATTTGTAAAGTCCTTGAACATTTTAGTCCAACTACGGCCATTATCATTCAGGTATTTTTCGATATTGGTTTTGTGTATTTTGAAAATGATTGAAATTGCTTTCATGCTTTTAAAATCTACCGCCTGTTCACGAGCCAGTTTAAGCTGATTCAAAATATAAGCCTCTTCCGTTTGGGTCAGATTAGGTACGATTGCTTTGTATCCCTGCATGGTGAAAGCAACTTTGCCAATGGTGTATTTATCCAGTACTTTTTCTACCTGTTCTTCGGTCAGGTCTTTGCGAAGTCCTTTCATCAAAGCTTCATGCACTGATTTCGGTTTTGCGGAATTGGCAATCACTTCCCGGTCCAGGTTATCGAAAGGTCTACCTGTAATGGTATTTATCCCTTCCGGTATGGTTGTATACAGATGGCTGTTATGCCAATCGCGGACAGCTTTTAAATGATTTGAAATAACGGTTTGAACCCGTGATTCCTTCTCTTTGTCGTTTAGTTGCAACGTTTCAACCCATGTTTTTGCCCTGATCGATATATCAATGTCAGAGCTCACCTTGGCATTGTTTTTTTTAGTAAAGTACTTTTCCACATCGCTGAAACTACGGATGGCATTTGCCGGCATTTTCTCACCCTTTACTCCAAAGCTACATAACGCTTCTTTAGGTTCTATGGTCACCTTGGTTTCGTCGAGTTTTTTGGCATTTAATCCGAAGGTGCTGATAAAGAAATCATACACAGCATTCCGTTTGTTGGGCCCAAAATCATGACCTTCAGCATGAAGATGGGTATTGGTCACTTTATTGCCGGCATTATAGAAACCATATATCCGTTGAAGGTATGGAAATTCAAGTTCAGGAACGCTAGCTGTCCAGTCTTTGCCATCCGAAATTACACATACCGGACGGGGTGCAAACATTGCCATCAACTCGGCATTATTAGTACCACCACATGCCAGGGAGATTGGCATTCCACTTTCACAGGGACAACCTCCATCAAAATGAGAGGACAGGCTTACCGTAGGACAAGCAGCCGTAAACCGTTTATCAAGCACCGTGAGTAACACTACCTGTGAGCCACCACCCGAGCCACCATTTACTCCAACCTTAGTAGCATCAATATCTTTTCGGGTTAGCATGTAATCGAGTATAGTCAGGCCATTCATAATTTGAATAACGTGAGCCTCGCTTGTTTGATGGGCAGCTTGTGTTACCTGTAACTCCGATTCACCCCATCCAAACAAATCGTAGCTGACACAGGTAGCACCCATACGTGAGAGTGTGCCAAATCTCTTTTGCAGGTCATCATTGTAACGTCCGTTCCCCCAATGTCCGTTCGGACAAAGTATCAGTGCATGTTTCCCACCTGCAAGTGGGCTGTAGATGGATCCGCATACATACAAACCCGGCAGTGTTTCTATGGCGAAATTTTGTACCGAATAACCGTCGAACTTGCGAATCTTTGAAATAATCGGTTTGCTCTGTACTCTCTTTTTCAGCACTGAATCGATCTGTAGTTTCTCACGTACTTCCTTTCTTAGACAAACCTTACGGGCGTTCCATTCGGTTGAATCTTTATAAAGCGTATTCAGATAAGCCAGCATCTTTTTACCGTCTTCGGCCGTGCGGCGTGGGTATTCATAGTTCTTTATCTTGTAAGTTTTATCGTCTTGCTTTACAAATTTATAATCGAACAGGGAAAGCACATTTGTCAATGATTCTTCTACAGAATAGGGACGAATACGAAAATCAGCATACGTGACTACTTTCCCCAGGGTATCCACATCATATTTTAATTTGACATTAAATCGTGCACTGATCTCCAGAAGTACCTGGCTTAGTGGTTTTGCAAACTTAGTTTCGAATGACTGGGAATAGGAGGTGATTGAAATCAACAGGATAATTAGTGATAGAACTATTTTTTTCATAATGTGTCGTAAATGAATGAAATGCTAAAAATGGTATATTAAAATTGATTGGTAAATTATTCGAAGGTTATTTTTTCTCCGTTTACATACACATCGGTTAATTTGATGTTCTTGCAATTTTTAAAACTTGCTTTTTGTTTACTCTTGATATTGATATTCGTCAGTGTTATGTCCGAAATGAACGATTCTGCAAGCCCATTAATTCGAATAGGAATCAACACATTCGAAGCGGTCAGGTTATTGATATTAATGTTTTTAAAAATAGGTGTCCGTTCACTCAGTGGTTCTGCGGGCATTTTGCTGTAATTCATATCGAGTATGATCGCTTCTTCTTTGATATTTCTCATGACAATGTTATCCACCTGGATATCTTCCACCAATCCCCCACGTCCACGGGTGGATTTAATGCGTATGCCCCGATCGGTACCATCAAACACGCAATTGCTGATGACTACCTTTCGTACACCGCCACTCATTTCACTGCCGATGACCACACCACCGTGACCGGCCAGCATAGTACAATTGGTGATGGTAATATCTTCGTCAGGCACATTCAATTTACGGGCCTGTAAATCCCTGCCGCTCTTCAGGGTAATGCAGTCGTCTCCCACCGAAATATGACAATTTGAAATGTGCACATACCGGCATGATTCCGGATTGATACCATCCGTATTGGGAGACAATGGGTTTTTTATAGTTACCCTGTCAACAGTGATGTTTTCACAGAACTCTGGATTAACAGTCCAGAATGGGGAATTGATAATGGTGATTCCTTCGATCCTAATGTTTTTACACCTGTATGGTTGTATAAACGGTGGACGGAAAAACCGCCTTTGCATAGAAGTAATATAATCTTCGTTGGTTTCGGCATACAGTGACTTTACATCATTGGCTTTATCCCACATAGTCTGGTATTTATTGATCTCATGCACTCCATTGGCTTCCACATCGACGCATACCCGATAAAATTCATCCCACCATTTTTTCCCCTGCCCGTCCAGTGTACCTTCTCCTTTTATGGTGATATTCTCAGCATCCACGGCATAAATCAACGGACTGAAACTTTTCATCAACACACCTTCATGACGTATTTCCACAAAAGGAAGATAGTCGTCAAAATTAGTAGAAAACAAAAGTGTTGCGCCTGCTTCAAGTTCCAGCGTAATGTTGCTTTTCATCCGGATAGCACCTGTCAGGTATTTACCGGCAGGAAAAAAGAGAGTACCTCCACCATGTGCATTCAGATCAGTAATGGTTCGGTTTATCAATTCTGTATTTAATTTGATACCATCCGGAATTGCTCCTGCTTTTATCATATCAATCCGCTCGGCTTGAATAAATAACACGTTGAATTGCAACAATGCGAATAAAATAATGAGTGTTTGTTTCATGTTTTATTTGTATTTACTTTTCCAAAGTTTTTAATTGAAAAGTTTACTTAATATATTTTTCGAGAAAGTGTAATATCCGCTCTTTACTTCTTTAGCCTGCACTTCGTCCGGCAAATATACTTTTGCCGTACAATTCACCGGAACAGTCAGTTTTAAGGTGAACATGTTTTCATTGTGTTCCCAGTCGACCGATATTTCCCCATACAGCGTTTCGTACGATGCCTTTACATATTTTAAATCTCCCACTACTTCCGGTCGGATGATAAATTCCCGGAATCCCGGTTTATTTGGTTGTGACTGAATCCCTGCCAATGAGGCAAAGAACCATTCATCAATTTGTCCCAGCATAAAATGGTTCCAGGAGGTTCCCTTCCTCGGATCCCATTGCTCGGTCAGGGTGGTGGCGCCAAACTTAAGCTGGAAACCATATCCGGGAGCTTCCTCGTGATTATGCATCGTGTACATCAACTCATTGAGCCCGTTTTGTGCCAGGGTCTGAAACAAATAGCGGTTGCCGATATCCCCGGTGGTAAGGCGGTTGCCATGTGCTTTGATATCTTTCACCAGGTTAGCCAATACATCCGCGCGATCCTGAGGCTCCACAATATTCAAATAGACAGCTAATGAATTAGCAGTCTGGCTTCCCGTTCCGTATTCCTTTGTATCCGCATTGAAAAATTTAGCATTAAAGGCTTTTCTCACTGTTTCCGACAATTGGTAATAATAGCCGGCATCCGATTTATTACCCAATAGTTCAGCATTTTCTTTCATCAACACCAGGTCATAGTAATAGTAACTGGTAGCCACTAACGGTACTGGAGTATTCCTGGAGAAACCGGCACGGAAATCACCATAATCATACCAGTCGCCCAATCCGAAAGATAGAATATGATTCTCTGCTTTCCCCGTCAGATAATCCATATAAGCCTTCATACGTGTATAATACCGGATAATCAAGGACGAATCCCCGTAAAAGTCACGGTACATGTTGGGAAGTATAATGAAGGTACTTCCCCATTCAGGAGAATCACCGAAATTATCAAACCCTTTTTTATCTCCGAACATATTGTATAACGGGGCAATGGTCGGTATCATGCCATTCGGTTGTTGCGCATCGGCCATGTCCTGCATGATTTTCGGCATAAAGGTAGACAAATTGTAATTGTACATGAGTCCCGGTCCGTTCAAATGTACTTCTTCAAGCCATCCAAGTTTCTCCCGATGAGGGCAATCGGTGAAAACTCCCATCATATTACTTTGGATGGCCTTGTTTATCAGCCGGTGTGCATTGTTTAATATCGTATTTGAACATTCAAAAGTGGAAACCATCGGGGCTGAATTGTATACAAAGCATGATTTAAGGGCTTTCAATACCGGTAAGTTCTCCGGATTGTTTTGTCCTTCAGGAACGGCTCCTTCTACCTGGATATACCGGAATCCGTAGTACGAGAAACGTGGATGCCAGGTCTCATCACCTTCACCTTTCAGTGTATATTGATAATAATAGGGTCGCCCGGTCTGTTTTTGATTCACCGCACTATCAGCTGTCAGGGCTTCGGCAATAACCAGTGTCACTTTATCCCCTTTTTTGCCCTTGACGGTCATTTCAGGGAATCCCGACAGGTTTTGTCCCATATCCATGACGAATGCCGAAGGATTAATTTTGCGCTTTGTCTCTACGGAAGCACTGTCAATTTCTTTAGGGGTAAGCTTCCTGACTGACTTCACGCTGTAACATTCCATAATCTTTACAGGAAGTGCCAATTGTGGAGTCAATAGTCCTGCAGGGGCTGTTTGTACAACAACGGGATGCCATTTCTGATCATTAAATCCGGGTGCATCCCACCCCTTTTGTTCCATCCGGGCATCATAATCTTCTCCCCCGTAAATGCTATTGAAGGTGATAGGGCTTAAACTGTATTTCCAGGATCTATCCGAACTAATTTCCTGTTTGGTTCCATCCAAATAAGTGATGATTATTTTAATAAAAAGAGTCGGAGCACCAAAGGACACTTTAAGCTTGCTGTATCGTCCACCGCCCCCTTGCTGGTTGTAAAATCCATTGCCCAGCAATATGCCGGCAACATTTTCACCTTTTCTAAGGAGTTTGGTGACATCAAAAGTATTGTAGTAAACTGTTTTATCGTAGTCACTCCAGAAGGGTGCAAACTCGGCATCCCCTACTTTAACCCCGTTCAGTGAAAATTCATAATGACCCAGTCCGCACACATAAGCTATGGCGTCAGTGATAATCTTTTCTGTTTTAAATGATTTGCGAAGGTTAATGCTTTTTTGAGAGAGTGTATCTATGCTTGTCCATACCGCTTTATAGTCCGGTGTTCCCATTTCAGAGCTTAGAAACCTATGTCCTGCAGGAATGCGGGCATCTTCCGAACGGATAGCTCCAATCCATTGAGGATTCGTGAACTTTTCGGGTGCCACCCTAAACACCGACCAGGCACTCCAAACAGATTGTTTGTCTTTTTCATCCCAAACACGCACCCGCCAACTATATTTATCACCGGATTTGAGGTTTATATCAGGGAAAACAACTTGTTGGCTCTTACTCGAAAGAATCTTAGCACTGCTTTTGTAATAATCCTGATTGTGAATTTCAATCATATAAGCTGTTTGCATGGAACCTTGTACCCTGGAGGTCATCTGCCATCCAAAGCGTGGGTTCTTTGTTTCAATAGCCAACGGTGAGTCAGCCATTTCACAGGTGAGCCTGGTGACTTCGATGGCCTGCAATGCAAGTGATATAAATAAAAATACTAAAAGTGAGCCAACTGTTTTTTTCATCATGATGTCATTAGATACTATTTCAAAGCATCTACACAAATTACCCGGGTTAGTCCTGTTGCATGCCCTACTTCTTTCCCATCCACAAAGATACGAAGTCCTTTGCCAAGATGGTATCGGCTTCCGTCTTTATCCCACATAATCGAGAGGTTATGATCATGATAACGAACATTATCCAGACAAAACCAATTCCATTTACCCTCGGGCACCAGGGGATTTACTTCAATGGTATGATCCGCCCGTGGTCGAAGTCCCACAAGCCCGGTAATGATTAAATCATTAAAAGTAGAGTGGTTGTAATAACGGCTGCGTTCCTGATCCCCTTTGAGCCAGTTTCCATTCACTTCATCCAGGTATTCTCCCACATAGGGAAGCCCGCGATGATGCTGTAACTCCATCAACAGTTCCAACTGATGGAAATAAACACTGTCGGTGATGACTTTTTGAGGATAGTTGTTCATAAAGTTAGCCATAGCTGTCAGGGTCTGCGACGTAGCAAAGGGCCATATGGCCCCATCCCATTCACATTTACCCACGCCCCGGGTACGGAATTCAGGGTGACGACGTTCGGCAGTAGTCAGTCCATAAGGTGCCGAGAAACCTTTTTCATCTTTCACTTGTGTCCAGGCAGAGTCATAACGGCTCACATCGGGCATATTAAAATACCAGGGTAAATAACCGATTTCCTCACGTACATTAGCCAGGCTATCCTTCCGGTAAGTCTCAAAGAATTGGTGCTTTTTATTCCATAGCTTTCCCTCAACCAACGCTTTGATAGTATCCGCTTTCAGGGAATACCTGGTGGCAGCTTCTTTATTCCCTGCCAGGCTTTCTATTGCTGACAGTGCCCTGGCATTTCCATACATGTAACTGTCAATGGTGGGGCGCGCATATTGTTTCTTGCGGCCGCCGCTGATCGTTTCTTCCATACCATCCTGCACATCACCTTGCCAGTAGAGGCCGTTTTTTAAGCGATGGGTAGTTTCCCAACGGTCATATTCCCCTTCCAGGTCCTTCACCATATCCATCAGGTACGCTTTATCGACACTGACCAGGTAACGGTTATACATGGCATCGATATTCCACGAACTGAAATTCTTCATTTTAGTCATTGGTTTCCCTTCATTACCCCGATACCACGTATGGATAATCTGATTCAGATACGTGGAGTCGCGCATCCACCGGCTTTCGTAGATGTGATGCCCAATGGCTGAGGCAATCAGGTTGTATTTATCTGCATAGGTGCGGTTCACCAGGAATTCCGTCATTCCATAGCCTGCCGGAGTATTTTCGATATGCTTGCGGATGGTCCACCAGCGGTAATAATACATTTCCTCGAAGTCCTGCTGCGGGCATTCGAACAAAGGAATATTCTTCTCCATCCAGTCGCTTGCCTGTGAGTTAGGAATAGCCTGTACGATATTTTCATCCTCCATCGCGTTGAATCGTTCCACATAATGGGATAAATCAGAGAACTTTAATATTGCAGCCGAAGCACTCGCTTCAACCGATGTAGTCTTGAAATTGGCAATCCTGAATACCGCTAACGGATCCTGTTCACCCGCATTGGACACATCGTAATCCTGATCGGCGGGTGTATCCATATTGGGAAATTCAGTGGTTTCACCCGTACTGAAGGCTACCCGTTCAATGCTTTGAACCGGAGCATAAAATATGCGGACCCCCGTTTGTTTTCCATTCACCGACACGGTGATGCTTCTGTTGGCAACTGATAACCGGGCTTCCACGTGATACACTTTGCCGGCTTCGTATTTCAGCATGTTTGAATAGCGGGAACCACCTTTGACCCTGAATTCACCGGTATTGGTCAGTTCCAACCGTGAGCAGGCTACCCCATCATGATCTAAAAATTCAATGCGGAAAACACCCGTATTATTTTGATCGGCCATCAGGTCGAACGTAACTTTCAATTCTTTGCTAGCCGGTATTTTACGAACTACCTTGGCAAAGTCAAACGGATCTTTGTCTTTTAAGGTCAGCCAGTTTATTCCGGCAGCTTTTTCTAAGGATACAGGTGCCCAAAGGGGTGAATAAATGTTCCAATCAGTCAATTCGGATATCCCTGTATTCTTTTCGAAATTATCATTGGCTTGTGCCGTAGCGTTTATTTTTACCGGAACAGGAATGCATGAAACCCACATATCTTCCTTGTTCACACTATAAGCCACCCACATGTTTTTATCCGGAGGAGTGCCGTTGCCTTCCTGAATACCTCGTGTGTACTGGGGACCGTAGGATTTATAGTTGCCCCCGTAACGCATACGGGTAATTTCACCATGTACCAGATTCAGGGTCGTATAATTCAATCCGTTAGCCGACGTGGAAATAGCAAGTGGCCATCTAAATTCCGAAGGGTTATACACCGTGGCATAACTTCCATCGGTCAGTCGCTGACCCCATATCTTGGCATTGCTGGTAACGAATCCCTTCGCCCGTTCTACAGGTTGAGCCCATGTTTTTCCACCATCCCCGCTGATCGAGGTCAAGGCGAATTTCCACAGGCAAGCTACTTTTCCATCGGGTAAATGGTAATAGTTAAACGCTTTATATTCTTTACCCAGTGGAATGAGTTTATCACCCCGGTCGGCTTCTTCCACCCACTGCATCATGTACAAGGGATTATCCAGGATCTCCTGACAGCTTTTCACAAAATCCTTATCCTTGCTTTTTGTAAAATATGGGTAATCGGTATTCTTCTCGCTGAATCCATGGTTGTAATAAATAAAAGAAATAGGACCATAAGTGCCATTTTTCTTTATTTCCCGCACCACACGCCCAATGCCGTTTCCATCGTTGGCATCATCTTTTTTATCCAACGATACGCCGTACGTTGCCATGGTAATCAGCCGCCCGGATTTGGACACATAGAATCCCACCCGCTGGTGCATAATGGCTATCAGGTTTTGGGCTACTCCTTCTCGACCGGGCTTGGTATATCCATCGGGGACTTTATACGTGGGAAACAGTATCTGTGGATTCGACCAGCTATAGCCATCCGTCGAAGTTTGCAGGAATGTCTGCGAAGGTGGTACTTGCTCTCCTTTTTCATCACTCAGGTATTGCAGGTAGAATTTCCCGTTCCAGTATGCCAGCATGGGTTGGTGATTATAGGTCCATCCCTGGCAGTTTGAAGCATCCGGATGTTCCCGGTTCGCCCGCATGACCTGGATATTATGAACCCCAATCACCGGGGAAAGTTGTCCATCATGCGATGCCGGATTCGATAGTTCGGTACTTGAGTAATGGATTTTATTTTGTGCAGGGAGTTGTGTGAAAATTAAACTGTACAAGATACAGCTGCAGCATATGAGAGTTATTTTTTTCATCTTGAATGTAAGAAATGAAATGCAATGACAAATTGGTACTTTTGGTTTCCGGTAAAGAAGAATTTTAATATCACAAGAATCAAAAATGTGTTATATTAAAAAACATTATATCGACGAATACAAAAGTACTGTTTTTAAGGCGATTGCTACTAATTTAAAGAGGTGGAACAATATAATATTTTAATTCAAAACATTTAGAACCACATTGTTATTCCTCTATGGAATTCTATTTATTCAGTATTTCAAATATGATTTAATTTTATAAAATTATTCAATGTGATCCATGTGTCTATGTGTGACTATGTGTTATATATTATTTTTTGCAAACTTCAAATCTAACACTAGCAATCAATGATTTTTCACTTAACAATTGAAAGCGTCTTCGAGGCAGAATCCTTCTTAAGCATCATACTCAGTTGGTATGATTTTTTTAAATTATCAATCACGAATGCCGGAACAGTAAAGATGGTCCCATGTTTATGACCCTGAGGCACTGAAATTTCTTTCGTTATGTTTGTAAAATGAATAAAATCTTTTGTCTTCACGGCACCAAAAGAAAAATTCCGGTATTCGTCAAAATAAATCAGATAATTATCCTTTACTTTCTCCACAGCGGGACCTTCTGAATAACCGGGTGAAAATGACCTGTTGCCTCCTTTATACGGCCCGGTGGGTGAAGTGGCAAAGGCTACTTTCAGATTCCGGTTTGGACGGGTATTATCTTTAAAAACAAGTACATAATCGTTTTTTGCTCGTTTCACAATCGTACCATCAATCGAACTATATCCCGGGTCATACAATATCTTTGCTTTAGAAAGGGTCTTAAAATCTTTCGTGGTCATGTAATAGAGCCGGTGATTATTCGTCTCTTCTTCCTTCCCCCTTTTAAAGCGATAAGGTATGCACGAAGCCCAAACCACTACAAATTCAGACTTTTCAGTATCGTAATAGATATCGGGTGCCCATACATTGACGGTGGTCGGCTCATTTTTCATCACCGGTATCATCTGCTGTGGAGTCCAGTGTATCAAATCTTTCGAGGTTGAATAACCAAACCCGGTGTCTCCTTTCCAACTACTGGTCCATACCAGATGATAAATACCATCGGGCGTACAGGTTATGGAAGGGTCACGCAGCACCTGCTGGCTACCTATAGCAGGTTTCAGCCATGTCCCGGGAATGCTGTCCCAATGAATGCCATCTTCGCTGTAAATATAACGGAGTCCTTCGTTGGCCGGTTCATGAAAAGAGGTATATACAAAATAATGTTTATCCGCTTTACAGGATTGAAAGATTAAGAAAAAAGCAGGTATGAGTAGTAGAGTCTTTATCATCAGTTCTATTCGTTCGTCGTTAAAAAGATACAGGCATTTTTAATCTGTTTAAACTTGAGACGGATAAAATCGGAAATAGTACTCAATGAGCACTGCATTGAAAAATATAATTTACCACCCAATCCAGACTCTACGAAACGACCTGTCGGGAATTAATCCGACTCCTGCTTTTTCCTTACGTAAAATGTCAAAGAGGCATATTTATCCTGATTCCTTGTATTGTGCTTTCTGTCTATACCAACTCAACGGAACATCACCGCCCTTCCTGTTAGGTATGAAGAGGATTCGGAGGGACTTTACTGGGGGTTCAGAGGGCTATATCCCTCGCAACCCCCTCGCAACCCCCTCGGAAGTAAAGACGAATGGCGTAGTAAAAGATGAGATAATACGTTGAGTGTAACTTCAGAAATGGGTGTCTGCAGGTTTGATTCCACGAAGCGAAATTTCAATAATAACTTTATTTCATTTTTTTTAATTCGTTGTTGAGTACAGGCAAAAAGATGAATCGTCTTTAAAATAATCAATGAAATATTAATTCAACAAACTTAAAAATGATTTGTATTATGAAAAACAAAAAATTACTTCTTACGGCACTACTAAGTGTATTTATGCTGGGCAGTGCCTATGCACAGTTCGCTTACAGTAGTTCGGTGGCTAACATCGGACAAACCTATTCAGCTGTCACTAATACAAATAAGGACACACTGATAACTACCTTTAATCAAACTGGTAAAGCTGTCAGTTTTTCGTTAATGTCTAAAAAATATCCATTGCTTGACTCGGTAGTACTTAACAAAACAACCACAAACAAAGGTGTACAATGTGTTGCTTATATTGATAGTACAAGAACAGGAACACCTGCTGTACAATATGGAAGTTTTAAATGTGCCTCTCTTACAGGTACCGGAAATCCGGTTCACGTTTCAAGTATGGCTTCGTTACTGGATATTAGAAATAAAATGTCTTTAGCCGCAAATAGCACAGTAACTGGTTCATATGCAGCTGCAGACAGTCTAACAACTCCTGCTCATTGTATATTTGATGTGGCAGGTAGCGTGTCGACTCCGGTTGATCAGGTATATGGTATGTATCCTGGCAGATACAAACATCTAGAATATGGCTTTGCTTATAATTTTGCAGGTAAAACCGTTACCGATGATGTCACTTTTGATATGAGTACCTATGATTTAGGAACAACAGGAAAGACAGCCAGTTATGACCTACTGGTATATGCCAGCACAGGCACATTAACCATACCTATTGCATTTGGAAATGCTAATTTATTAGGGATCGTTAAAGGTTTCTACACGACAGCTACTTCAGGTTTAAATCCTGTTCATGTAAACCTTGCAGCTGCTATTGGAAAATTACCCTCAGATTTAAGCAACAAATATGTTTATATAGTTTTAAGAACACAAGGAACTGCTAATGCTTCAAGTGTAGTGGATGGCCTGCCTAATGGAACATCTGGTTTAACCCACGTTCCTACTGCATATGATCCAACAATTACGTTTGATAATTTTACAGCTTATTTTGCATCACCTATCTGGTCAGCACCTACAGGAGCAGTAGCGAATGTATTCATTAATTACAACGCCGGCACACCTGTAGTGACTACGAGTACTGATGTAACTTATGGTAATGCAGTAAACATTACACCTGTAATTGCCAATGCAATACCTTTTCGTTTAAAAGATACTAACAGAGGAGGTGCTATTAAAATATTTGAAGACGCCCATATCCCCGCTTATTCTTTTGCTGCCACAGGTGCAGTTATGGCAAATGATGGAGCCGGAAATTACAATGTACCTGTTACGTATGCTTATGTTCCTTCTGATGGAGTGTCAAACTTCAGTTTAACTATACCTGCTCCAGCAGCCGGAACTACTGTTAATGATGATTTAGAGGTAACAGTTATAGTAACAAAAGCAACAGTAGGAAATACAATTGACAGACTTGAAGTGGATAATGGCGTTCGTTTTTATTACAACTTCTCTGCCACTGCAGTTGCAACAGCATTAAATTCTGCTACAACTCAAAAAGTAAGTATTTACAGCGTGATTAATTCAATTATTGCTAAGAATGCTACTGAAAATGTGGTTATTTATAGTATTGACGGTCAAAAAATAAAAATTGCTTCTGCAGCACAAGCAGCAATAGGTATCGCTGTTAACTCCGGACTTTACATCGTTAAAACTGGAAATTCAATTCAAAAGGTATTAGTTAAGTAAACATAGATTGTATTTTTATTATTATTATTCTGATTGCCCCGGGACATTTGTTCCGGGGCAATTTTTATTAGTTATCTGAGAGAAAGATACCTGTTGAGTACAGTTTTTAATAAATGAACGTCTTTGTATTATAACTTTTTATCAAAAATAATTATCATATGAAAGCAAAAATCTTTACTCTTTTAGTGGTCGTAACCATACTATTCAGTACACGAATGTATGCAGCTACGGTAACGGTAGGTGCCACCGGTACTTATCCTTCCATAGCAGCAGCCATCACAGGCATTGCCCTAAATGGGCCTATTACCGAACCTTTATCCATTTTATTGACACCCGATTATGCCCAGCTAGCAGACAGTATCCAGGCGATTGCAGGGGCCAGTATTACAAATACAGTCACCATCAGTCCGCAAGCCATATTAACGGTTGCCGGGAATGGAGGTTTTGTATTGAAAATGAATGGCTGTCAATATGTTACAGTTGATGGCCGCATCGGAGGAACAGGGTTACCGGCAATCACATTAAGAGCCGATACTCTAACTGGAGTATCAACAACAACAGCATTAAAAAAATCTGTTGCACTTCAGATTACGAACAGCTCAAACAATACGATTCAATATGTAAATTTCAAAGCGGCAACGAACGAAAGTTTCTGGAATGGACAACCAACAGCAGCTCCTACCATTGGAACAATAACACTTGCAGCCGGGTCAACCAACATTACTATTGATCATTGCGATATTGGTCCTTTGCATCCCTACAGCGGTACACCTACTGTTTCAATTGTTTCATTGGGAACTGCCATTGCTCCTAATTCAGGGATTGTTATTTCCAACAATAATATCTATGACTACTTTGCCCGTGATATGAATAAATGTACAACGATTGCAGGTTCAGGAGTCGGGATATTGATTTACAATTACAGCAGCAATTGCACTATTTCCGGGAATAGTTTCTATCAAACGCTGCCAAGGACAGCATTTGCAAATAACAATGGTGCAAAAACTGCAGCTATTGCCATTCAAAACACGTCGGGAAGCTCATTTATTGTAAAAAATAATTATATCGGAGGATCCCAGACACTATGTGGAGGTACACCCTATACGAATACAATTGGTAATAATACTGGTTTTAATGGCATTTATGTGGCTGCTGCCAATACAGGGCAATCAGCAGTATACGGAAATATCATCAGGAATATTTATTTGGTTGCAAGTTCACCCATTGCCAATGTATATCAGTCAGCTGCCATAGCTATCAGCGGGTTAGTCAATGTGGGAGTTATGGAGAATGGGACCACAGCAGCGGGTAATGTCATTGGAGATCAGTCTTCGACGGCAGTTGGAACGACCAATGCCTCCATCATATTTACAGGGTCAGGAACCACTTGTGCATTCTCAGGTATCTTATTCAATTCTCTGGCAGGCTCAAATGTCAATATTTCAAACAATAAAATCGCAGGAATCAGCATTAATCTGAATACAACGGCAAAAACAGCTTCGTTTGTCGGGATTAATATTACCGGAACAACGGCCTCTACTTGCCTGATCGATCACAATGAAATCGGGAACAATGCTGTAGGGGTTACAGATCCAACCTTGATGTCCATACAGAATTATCAGGGTGGTAAGTGTTATGGCATCTATATGAATACCGCCGGTGACCCAACCTCCACACTGACTATTTCGAATAATAAGATTAATAACATGTACAAAGCATTGGATACTTTTACACCTGCCAATCAAACGTATGTGAATGGAATATGGTTTAATGCCAATGTCATTGCTTTTCCTGTGACCATCACGAACAATGAGATCAGGGATCTGGTATTCTCCACCAACAGAGTAAGTGATACTCAGTATTATTGGTCGAGTGGTATTACTTTTGGAGGTACAGGTGCCGGTTCTGTCATCAAGAATAACACCATTTACAATATTGCAGGACAGGGCGGGTATTCTACCAGCGTGATAGGAATCAATTTATTACCAACCTCCAGTGCTACTACTATGGATGTGTATTCCAACTTGATTTACAACTTATCGTCCGACAGAACACGTAAGTTGGGACAATATGCCACGGGATTGACGGGTATTTTCGTCAACACCTATAGCACAGCAGCCACTGCCATGGCACCAACCTTAAACATTTACAACAACATGATTCGATTGGGTTATAACCGTGCAGGAAATGAGCTTCAAACCATCAGCACCCTGGTAGGAATACGTGACTCCATGCTTACCACCGGAGCAGCTAAAGCCAATTATTATTACAATACAATTTACATTGGAGGAACACAAGTGGCAGCCACTGATACGGTACCAACATTCGGAATGAGTTTTGCCACGTCAGCCATGAATGCTACCGTGAGGAATGTAAAAAACAACCTCATTGTAAATGCCAGGTCCAATGCCTCTACAGGTTCGAATCACTATGCCATAGGAACACTTTCAACCAATGCATTGACTGCGTTTACAGCAAGCAATAACGAGTATGCCGTTTCAGGTACAGGCGGTGTACTGGGTCATTTTGCCAATACAGATGCAACTACACTTCCGGCTGTTCAGGGTTATACTGGGGATGCAAACAGTTTAAACATGATACCAGCTTTTATGGCTGCTACAAGTGCTAGCCCGAATCTTCATTTGGATCAATCGGTTTCTACAAACAGCTCGTTGGCTGCAGGGATAACTATTACTTCGATCACCACCGATTTTGACACCGATATCCGAACAGGAACACCTACTATGGGAGCTGATGAATATACCGGAAGGGCTACAAAGATTACTAATCCGACATGTTCAACCGTAAGTGCATATGCACGTGATAAAAATTTAATGGTCATCGGCATTGTACCGGGAGATGTCATCACAGTCTATACACTTAGTGGACAACGGCAAGTAGAACGAATTGCAACCAGCGACTTGTTCTCCGCATCATTGTCAACAGGCGTTTATATTGTTCACATAAAGACAGCCGGTGGAACGGTAAATATCAAAACCATCATCAATTAATCTATATTTCAACCAATCATAAATTCAGGTTGCCCTTGGACGAAAGTTCAGGGGCAACTTCTTTTTATAAGTTCCCTTAGTACAATTCGGTCTTTTCATGCGTCTATTACGAAATGCATTCACATTTTGTGGATTGATTAATTTCAATTTACAAACTAAACAAAAGCGTACGAACCTGAATTATGAAGAAACTTTTTCTGTTTATTATTCTCCTTGCCTCATTTAGTATCGCTCCCTGTGCACAAAACCGGGGACTTACCAACACGTCAGTCAGTAAATTTGCCAAAATGAACAGCACCAACATTGATGCGGTGAAATGGACCAACGGCTTTTGGGCCGAGCGTTTCTCGGTGTACAAAGACACCATGATCCTTTCGATGTGGAAAACACTCGACAATCCGGATATCAGCCACTCCTACCGCAACTTTGAAGTGGCGGCAGGTGAGATGGGGGGAGATCATTGGGGACCACCCTTTCATGATGGTGATTTTTACAAGTGGCTGGAGAGTGTCGCCTCGGTATATGCCATCACGAAGGAACCAAAATTAGATTCGTTGATGGACCGGATTATTGCCACCATTGCAAGGGTTCAGCGGGCGGATGGATATATCCATACACCGGTGATCATTGCCGAGATGCACAAGGGTATTGATTCGCACAAAGTCGACAACACTGTCGTGGGGACAGCAGTTGGTTCTGCAGATAAAGGAGCCTTCTCAAACCGGCTTAATTTTGAAACCTATAACCTGGGTCATTTGATGACTGCCGGAACCATTCACCAACGGGCCACGGGGAAACATACACTCTTTGATGTAGCCGTAAAAGCCACTGATTTTCTGTGTCATTTCTACGAAACGGCGTCGGCAGAACTGGCACGGAATGCCATTTGCCCTTCCCATTACATGGGGGTAGTTGAAATGTACCGCGCTACGGGGAATCCAAGGTACCTCGCCCTGGCAAAAAACCTTATTGATATACGGGGTATTGTGGAAAGCGGCACCGATGACAATCAGGACAGGATTCCTTTTCGCCAACAAAAACAAGCCATGGGTCATGCCGTACGTGCGAATTATCTGTATGCCGGAGTAGCCGATGTGTATGCAGAGACGGGTGAAACAGCATTGATGAATAACCTGGAAAGCATCTGGACGGACATCACCACCCGGAAAATGTACGTTACCGGAGCCTGCGGTGCACTCTATGATGGCACCTCACCCGATGGGACAAACTATAAACCCGATAGCATTCAGAAAGTGCATCAAAGTTACGGGCGTGCCTACCAACTGCCCAATTCAACAGCACACAACGAAACCTGTGCCAACATTGGAAACATGATGTTCAACTGGCGCATGTTGCAGGTAACGGGTAATGCCAAATATGCCGATATCCTGGAAATGGCACTTTACAACAGTGTCCTGAGCGGAGTCAGTTTGGATGGGAAACGCTTTTTCTATACCAATCCGTTACGAATCAGCAATGACTTTCCATACACACTTCGCTGGCCAAAAGAGCGCACTGAATATATCAGTTGCTTTTGCTGCCCGCCAAATACGGTACGAACCTTATGCGAAGTGCAGGATTATGCCTATAGCACTGGTAAAAATGCCATTTGGTGCAACTTGTACGGAGGAAGCCAACTGGAAACGGTATTGAATGGAAAAGACAAGGTGAAACTAACCCAGACAACCGACTACCCCTGGGATGGGGATGTGATGATTGTGGTAGATAATGCACCTAAAGGGAATGCCTTTTCACTGAATCTGCGGATACCTGAATGGTGTGATAAAGCAACAATAACGATTAACGGTCAGGCATATGCTTCAGAGAATAAACCAAATACCTACACTTCCATAAATCGTGTCTGGAAAAAGGGAGACACGGTGAAACTGGTACTGGACATGCCAGTTAAGTTATTGGAATCGAACCCGTTGGTGGAGGAAACACGCAACCAGACAGTCGTAAAACGGGGTCCGCTGGTTTATTGCCTGGAAGGAATGGATGTTGAAGGGGGAAAGAAAATTGACAACGTAATGATACCTTCCGGTCTCAAATTCACCACCCGGAAAGAAAACATAGCCGGCAGCCCGGTTGTGGTGCTGGATGCGAAAGCACAGTTATCGAACGAAGCATCCTGGAGTAATACCCTGTATCGGGAAGTCGGGAAATCAAACCAATCAGTCAACATCACCCTGATACCGTATTATACCTGGGGGAATCGGGGAAAATCAGAAATGACGGTTTGGATGCCACTGGTAAGATAACCCCTAACCCCTAACCCCTAAAGGGGAATCGGGTATGTTTATTTATTAAGTAACTAATATAGTAACTAATAAGATCCTTTATGTTTAAAGAAATTTTATTTCACCTTGCCAAAGCCCCTTTTAGGGGGTTGGGGGTTCTTCTTTTAGTTGCATCACTCCATTCAAATGCAACAGAAATCTGGGTATCAACCACTGGAAATGACCGTGCAAATGGAACAAAAGAGGCACCGAAAGCAACCTTGGCTTCGGCCATCAGGCAGGCCCGTGAATGCAGGAGACTGAACACCCCGGGGATAGAAACCGGTATTCAGATTATGATAAAGGGAGGAGTATATGCCCTCTATGAACCTCTTTTTCTTCGTCCCGAAGACAGTGGAACAGCCCAGTCGCCAACGACTATCGAGGGAGTGGAAGGAGAGAAAGTTACGATCTGTGGCGGCGTGAAGGTAATGAACTGGAAAAAGTCTGGTAAACTCTGGGTAACAGAGGTTCCTTCGTTTAATGGCCGTCCACTGGATTTCCGCCAGTTATGGGTTAATGGAAGAAAGGCTGTACGTGCCCGGGATGTAGTTGATTTTGAAAAGATGTACCGCATTATCAAGAACGATCCTGTCCATGAAATCCTCTGGGTACCGACAGTTGCCATAAAATCCATATTGAAAGCTCCTTATGCAGAAATGGTGTTGCATGAAATGTGGTGTATCGCCAACCTGCGGATCAAGTCTATAGAGGTACACGGGGATTCGGCTGCCGTACGTTTTCAAAACCCCGAAAGTAAATTACACTTCGAACGTTACTGGCCCCGCCCTATGATCGGCAAAGGAGTGAATTCCCCTTTTTACATTACAAACGCCCTGGAGTTGCTGGATCAACCCGGAGAATGGTTTCATGATATTAAAACAAACAAACTTTATTATTTTCCGGTAACGGGAGAAAATCCGAATCAGGACGAAATAATAGTTCCGGCAATTGAAACGCTGGTACAAGTGGAAGGAACGCTGGACAGGCCGGTTGAAAATGTGAAGTTCAAAAATGTCACGTTTAGTCATACTACCTGGATGCGTCCTTCGGAAAAAGGGCATGTGCCCTTACAAGCCGGGATGTATGCTACCGAAGCTTACCGTATCGATCCTCAGATAGTGCGTGGTGACAATAATAACAAACTGGATAATCAGGTTTGGCTTGAACGGGCTGCGGCTGCTATTACTGTAAAATGCTCAAATGCCATTGATTTTGATAACTGTAAATTTGAACATCTTGGTTATTCCGGACTTGATTATGCGTACGGCGATCGGGGTGGAAGAGTACAAAACTGTACCTTTACGGACATTGCCGGAAATGGAATACTGGTTGGAAGTGTTTCCCCACCGGCTTATGAAACACACATACCTTATGTTCCACAGGACGAAAGAGAAATCTGCAACGGTCAACAAATCAGTAATAATCTGATCACCGATGTTACCAACGAAGATTGGGGTTGTGTAGGAATTTGTGCAGGATATGTCAGCAACATCAATATTGAACATAACGATATCAGTGAAGTTTCTTATATGGGAATCAGTCTTGGTTGGGGTTGGAACCAGACCTTTAACCGCATGCACAACAACCGGGTTTTTGCAAATCACATTTGGCATTATGCGAAACACATGTATGATGTAGCAGGAATTTACACCCTGGGCGTGCAACCTAAAACAGTCATTTCCAGGAACTATGTTCATGATATTTATCATCCGGGGTATGTTCACGACCCGGAACACTGGTTTTATTTATATACCGACGAAGGGTCTTCGTATATCACGGTGAAAGACAATTTTACGGAAGGGGTCAAATTCCTTCAAAATTCTAACGGTCCCGGCAATACCTGGGAAAATAACGGTCCTATGGTGAACGACAGCATAAAAGTGAATGCCGGAATAAGTCGTTCAGTTCATTAATTGAAAAATAATAGAAACACAGATTGGATACGATGTTGAATATAGCAATTCTGGGACTGGGAGAAGGCAGGAGCACCATGTCAGCAGCTTTAAAAAGCCCAAAACTGAACCTGATAAAAGTTTGTGACCGAAATGAAGAACTTTGCAAACAAAGGGCAAATGAATTTGATTTCCACTCCTATACGTTAAATTATGAGGATCTTTTAAATGATCCTGAAATAGATATTATCGCGATTTATACGCCCGATCATCTCCATGCTGATCATATCAAACAAGCTTTGCTTCACGGGAAACATGTGGTTTGTACCAAGCCATTTATAGATGATCTGTCAAAAGCAAAGGAATTATTGGAGCTAAGTGAGAAAACCGGTAAAAAGGTTTTTATCGGTCAGAGTTCAAGGTTCTTTGAACCCGCGAAGAGGCAAAGAGCCGATTTAGAAGACGGAGTAATTGGTGATTTAATAACAATAGAGGCTCATTATAATGCGGATCATCGTTGGTTTTTAGCAAAGGAATGGTCGTTGCTTCAATCATTTAAATGGCTCTATGGCGGATTAAGTCATCCAGTCGATTTCATCCGGTGGTATTTACCCAACATTGAAGAAGTCATGGGTTATGGAATGATTAGCAGCAATGGAAAACAAGCCGGACTAAAAAACGAAGATACCATGCACTTTATCTTCAAGGCAACCGATGGAAGGATCGCCAGGGTGAGTGGTGTATATACTTCTCCGACACAGCCTGCACAACGTGAAAGTGAGATGAGTTGTATTTTAAGAGGCACGACGGGTGCCAGTCAGGCCGATTATCATGAGCTACGGTATGCAGTCACCACAAAAGAAGCTGAAGAAAAAATAATCACCTGGGGTGCTGACACATTGAGTCATTATTTCCGCTTCGAAGGACAGAGTCATCATGCCGGCGAATATCAGAATTACCTGGAATACTTTGTGGATAGCATTGAACAGGATTTTGTGGCTTATCCTGATTTGAATGAAGGTATTGGCACTATTGCCTTATTACAGGCCATGGACCGATCGTTACAAACAGGAGTACCAATTAAGATAGCTGATATTTTAGCGGAGTTTAATCTTCAACTTTAACACTAACAACTTTTCCAAAGTTTAAGTACAAATAATACCCACAATCCATGAAACGCACCATCTTCCTTTTCGTCTTTACAGCCATTACACTTCTTTCCAATGCCCAATCCTGGATATGGTATCCGGGTGATTACGAAATATGGCTGGGGAACCAAATGAATAACCGCCGGACAGAACGGGGTGCTTTCTTTCCTCCCTTTTGGAAGATGGACAGTCACTATGTATTGGTTGAATTCAGTAAGAAAATAGACTTAGCCGTTGCGGAAGAAATTGAAATAGCCATAGAAGGAAAATTCAATATCAAGCTGGATGGAAAACTGCAATTTGGAATGCCGCATAAGTTCACTCTCCCTGCCGGAAAGCACAGTTTGAACATTAAAGTATGGAATCAGTCCACACCTCCCGCTATTTACGTGAAAGGCAAAACCGTCAATTCGGATGAATCGTGGAAGGTTACCTACGAGGATAAAGAATGGATTGACGAAAGTGGAAAAGCCAGTGATACCTCAGCAACCATTTACATGGATGCAGCCACTTCAAATCAGTTTAAATCAACCGGCACACCACCTTCATCCTTTAAACTGGCCACTGAGCCCATATCGGTCGTTAAACGCGAGAAAAAGAATGAGGGTGAATTGTTTGATTTCGAAAAAGAGACATTTGGCTTTATTCAACTGAAAGGTTTAAAGGGAAATGGAGAAATGCATATTTACTACGGTGAAAGTCCGGAGGAAGCCCTGGATACAAAATATTGCGAAACACTGGATAGAATTAGATTAGAAGGATCTACCGTTACAGACGAAGCTCTCGATGTGACCTCAAAACTGACGGACATCTTTACGCTAGGGAATAGCAAGGCTTTCCGGTATGTCTACATCACTAAAGATGCAGGAGTTGAAATGCAGGATGTAAGCATGTTGTACGAATACAAACCTGAAGTAAAGAGAGGTTCTTTTCGCTGTAATAATGAAGAAGTAAACAAGATGTGGGAAGTAGGAGCCTACACGATGCAGCTGACAACACGTGAATTCTTCATTGATGGCATTAAACGTGACCGCTGGGTATGGAGTGGTGATGCCATCCAGAGTTACCTGATGAACTATTACCTGTTCTTCGATACAGAGACGGTGAAAAACAATATCTGGTTGTTGCGTGGTAAAGACCCGGTAACCAGTCATACGAACACCATTATGGATTATACTTTCTATTGGTTTCTGTCCATTTACGATTATTATAAGTTTACGGGTGATACCCATTTTATTGAACAGGTTTATCCACGTATGCAAACCATGATGGACTACGTGCTGGGCAGGACCAACAAAAACGGCATGGTGGAAGGTCAAACCGGCGACTGGGTGTTTGTGGATTGGGCAGATGGGTATATGGATAAACACGGAGAACTTTCGTATGAACAAATCCTGTTTTGCAAGAGCCTTGAGACCATGTCGATTTGCGCGAAGCTGGTGAATAACAACGGAGATAAAACAAAATATGACAGCCTGTCAACTTCTCTGCGCAACAAATTGGAACCGGCATTCTGGAATGAAACAAAACAAGCGTTGGTGCATAACCGGTTGAATGGAAAACAGAAAGATGCCGTGACCCGATATGCCAATATGTTTGCTGTATTCTTCAATTATCTGAGTCCTGAGAAACAACAAATTATAAAGAAATCGGTTCTTCTTAACGATAGTATCATGAAGATCAGTACTCCATATATGCGCTTCTATGAACTTGAAGCGTTGTGTGCCATGGGCGAACAAAAAGCGGTCATGAAAGAGATGAAGGATTACTGGGGAGGAATGATTCGCGAAGGAGCTACCACATTTTGGGAAAAATACAATCCTTCCGATAAAGGGACTCAACATTTAGCCATGTATGGACGTCCCTACGGCAAAAGCTTATGTCATGCATGGGGAGCCAGCCCTATCTATTTGCTTGGTAAATACTACCTGGGCATTCAACCGGTTAAAGCAGGTTACAGCGAATTTTCCATTACACCAAACCTGGGTGGATTGGCATGGATGGAAGGTACTGTTCCAACCCCTGCCGGTGAAATCAAACTTTATATAAACAATAAGACCATCAAGGTTAGAGCTTCCCAAGGCAAGGGTTATATTAATTTCAGCAGTAAGTCAAAACCTAAAACCAATATCGGTCAGATTGAGAAGCTGCACGGTACTGATTATCGATTGTTGATAAATACAAAAGAAGAAGTATCAATAAATTATTCTATCAAAAATTAAATTCATGACTTATAAATCGAATTCCCTGTTGGGGAAAGAAATGTTGCCGGTCGACATTGTACTGTTACCTGAATGGTGGAACAAAAACGAAGGAATTACCTTCGATCATGATTTCTTTTATCATCCGTTGAAAAGAGTGGAAGAGGAACAACACATGGAAAAAGTGTTGTACGAACGGTGGGGAAAGTTCGGAATGGGGCAGCATAAAGATCAGGCTCGACCTGAAATTGGAGCAGTTCATCTGGCAGCAGGATATTTGCTTTCCGAAATGATGGGTTGTGAAGTGAGATATTCAGAAGCTCATCCACCTCAGGTATTGGCTGCCCATCAGGAATTAACTACTATCAATATAGAGCAGGCATTCAAATCTGCTGCATTTCAGCAAGTAGAGCATTTAATTGCATCACTTAAAAATAAATTCGGATACGTTACCGGTGACATTAACTGGGGTGGGATACTCAATATTGCTATGGATTTGCGGGGTGAGGATATTTTCATGGATATGATGTTGACCCCTGATGAGGTGAAAGATTATTTCAACGGAATCGCAGCAGTCATTGAAAGGTTTAATTCGTTTATGCAGGCACTGACAGGTTCAACATCCATCTCGGTGAACCGTGGGGTGCGTCACCTCCAACAACCGGTACTGCTGCATTCCGAATGCTCACACACCATGATTTCATCTGAAGATTATGAAGAATTTCTATTGCCGTTTGATCAGAAATGGAGCAGTAAACGTCCGTTTGGCATTCATTACTGTGGCCCTGATCCGCACCGTATGGCTTCTAGTTTTGCTAAGATACCCCATCTCGATTACCTGGATTTAGGGTGGGGAGGTGACGTAAAAATACTACGCGAACATTTACCGGATACCTTCTTCAATATCCGCCTGAGTCCGATAGAACTGGCAAAACAATCGCACCTTGAAATTCGCGAGACTATCAGCCGCCTGGTTCATGAGTCCGGGAATCCTTATCTGACAGGTGTTTGTTGCATTAATATGGATGATTCCGTTTCTGATGACAAAATCAATGTCCTGTTTGAAACAGTGGAAGAATTGAAAAAAGATTACCAAATAATATAGATAATGGCACAAAAATTCGACAATCAACTGGCAGATTCCCAAGCCACACAAGTCTTGCAGGTAAAACCGGCAGATTTCAATTTCGACTTGTATGAATCTTATGCAGACTCTTTGAACCTAACCTGCACCGACTTTTGGCAACAGAAAACGGGTGTTGTAGTATACCGCAGAATGCGTGTGGGCGAGTGTTTTTCTTTTGGCTGCAAGGATATGGCTCGGTCGCTTGAACTTCAGCTTGGAGCACTTGAAAAGAGCATGCTTTATAAGGCTGATGTCCCTAACTTTTTAGAACCCTGGTATGGCATTGGTACTGTTGCCAGTGCATTTGGGGGAGATTACTTATGGTACGAAGGGAATGCACCAGCCCTGAAACCTCGTTTTCAGACTATCGATGAAGTGCTGGCTTGTGAATCAGTGGAAATAGCACAAACCAACATTGGCCGTCATACATTGGATATGATCGAATACTTTATGGATCATACCAAAGGCCGGTTACCCGTTTCACTCACCGACACCCAATCACCATTAAATATAATTGGTCACTTATATCCGCTCAACAATTTCTTTATGGATACAATGATTGAACCGGAAAAAGTGATCCAGCTTTTTGATTTGTTGTCAGATTTATCCATTCGGTTTAATCAAAAACAAGTAAATCTGATTGGCAGTGCATTGGCTTCTCCCGGACATGGGTTTGCTTCTTCCACTAAATGGCAGGGACTGGGCATGAGCGACGACAATGCCATCATGATTTCACCCGATCAATACCTCGAGATGGCTGCACCTTCCGTCGAGAAAATCTGTACTCCACTTGGTGGGCCGGTATTCCATTCTTGTGGTGACTGGGCAGGCTGGGTAGAAGCTGTACTCAGGATAAAAGGACTGAAGATAGCCGATGGGGCTTTTTCAATGCAAACTGATCCGGGAGCTACTGATAATCTGGAAGCATTTCATAGTTTTGCCAATACAGGTGTTGTGTTGAACGCCCGAATTGTTGGCAATTTAAATACCATTCGTGAGCAGGTTTCCCGTCTGTGGGTTCCGGGTATGAAGTTAGTGGCAGTGACTTACTGTGAATCACCTCTCGAACAGGAAGAAGCATACCAACTCATCCACGAACTATGTCAGTAAACATTGGGAATTACCGCTGGCGCATTGTAGTACTGTTGTTTTTTGCCACCACTATCAATTACGTCGACCGTCAGGTATTAGGAATTCTGGCACCACAACTTCAGTTGCAATTTGGTTGGTCCGAATCGGATTATGGTTTTATTATCATGGCTTTCCAGGCTGCTTATGCAATAGGCCTGATTTCGACGGGAACATTGCTTGATAAAATCGGAACCCGCCTGGGATTTATCATCTCAGTTTCATTGTTGAGTTTTGCCGGAATGATTCATGCAGCCATGCGGACTGTTTTCTCTTTTTCTATTGCACGCTTCGGACTGGGCTTTGGTGCTTCCGCTAATTTTCCGGCATCCATAAAGACAGTGGCTGAATGGTTTCCCAAAAAGGAACGAGCATTGGCAACCGGCATTCTAAATTCAGGTTCGAATCTGGGTGCTATCCTCTGCCCGTTGATTATTCCCATTATCGCACTGAAATTTGGATGGCAGTGGGCATTTATAACGACAGGAGCCATGGGTTTTGTGTGGTTGTTGTTCTGGATTCCTGTATATCGCAAACCTGAATCGAATTTACGGTTGAAGGATACCGAACTCAAGTACATTTTGCAGGATGACCTGGAACCCGAAACAAAAAAACTACCCTGGAAATCGATCATATCCTATAAACAGACCTGGGGAATATGCCTGGCACGCTTTCTGACTGATCCAATCTGGTGGTTTTTCTTATATTGGTTGCCTAAGTTCCTTCATTCAAATTATCATATCGACCTCACTAAAATCGGGCTACCCCTCGTTGTTATCTATATTGTTTCTATGGGAGGATCAATTTTTGGAGGCTGGATGTCTTCCTTTCTGATTAAAAGAGGGAAAGATCCTTTGGCAGCACGTAAAAAGACCATCTTTTTTATGGCATTGCTGGTAGTTCCAATCTTTCTAACCTCGTTTACTACCAATGTATGGGTTGCAGTAACTCTTATTTCCATGGCTACTTTTGCCCATCAAGGTTTTGCGGCTAATATCTTCACCATCGTGTCAGATATTTATCCGAAAAATGCAGTTGGTTCGGTAACCGGGCTTTCAGGGTTTGCCGGGGCCATTGGTGGAGTATTATTCTCCGGGTTCGTTGGATTAATTCTTCAATTCACCGGAAGTTATTATGCCATTTTCGCTATTGCCAGTCTGGCATATTTGTTCTGTTGGTTGTCTCTTTACCTTTTGGTTCCGAATGCACAAAAAATACGAATCCACTAAAAAGCTAGAATTGAGGAAAGCTGTTAGGCAATGAATCTGACCGTTTAGTCAGGTAACGTTCAGAAAGGATTAAATTGAGTACAGAAGGGCATTTTTTGCGTCCTTCTGTTGTTGTTTTTAGGTATAATATTAGTTTTTTAGCATGAAAATTAAAAGTTTAGTTGTATTATTTTTGTTTGTTTTATTCCGACCGGCTTATGGTGAAGCATTTACTATAGATGTTTCGCCAACAGCTTCAAACCGTGTATTATTTGCTGTTGAGATGCTGAATAAATCACTCAAACACAATAATATCGAAGGGAGTATCAACAAAGGGACAAAAAAAATCAATCAAAAAGAAAAGAACATTCTTTGTTTTGAAAAAAGTGATGCTACTTTTAAATCCGT
>CAIYOZ010000139.1 GCA_903927945.1 uncultured Bacteroidales bacterium
CAGCCGTACTTCTCTTTAATAAAGGCGAGTTTCCACTGCCACAAGATCTTATACCACTCCTCCCAAGTTCTCGTCCCCTCAGTATTGGTCTTGAAGTCGGTTGGCTTGGCTTCCCCGCTATCGAATCTTTTACTTTGTGCTTCTTCTCTGGAATTATCAGCGCAAGACAAGATTTCAGGAAGGCCTACCTTATTGATGGTGTTGCAATTAATGGGGTCAGTGGTGGCCCAGTCTTCTACTCCACCAACGCTGATGGCGTCCAATTTATCGGAACAGTTAATGCTTACAAAGCCAACCGTGCCACTGGTGAGGCACTCCCCGGTCTTTTGATTGCTCAAGATGTCTCTCATTTCCACGGTGTGCTCCAACACGTTCGCTCCGTTGATGAAGCAAATAAGAAAAAACAGGAAATTGAACAAGCTAAAACAGCAACATCAATTACAGAAACACAAAACAAGAGCTAACCCGTCGCTACAGCCGATCGCAGCCGTTTGGTTGCTCCGACTGAGCTTTTCGTTAGAAAGTAAAGTATGAATTACATGTGCGAGGGAAAGAAATGGTAAAAAAGATACCAGAGGAACCAAAGTCGGTAGTGCTTAGCCTAGAAATAGTTGATGGTGGTATTACAAAAGTGGAACGTCGAATCAAGGAACTTGAAGACTTTGATATTTCAATAATTCGAGAAAGATGGGATCCTCAAATTGAAGTATTAACAACAAAAATAAATGATACATTGGCTGACATATTTGGACACGGTACTATCGAATATAATAATTATCAGATCTATACATTAGACACATTAGATTCATCAGTACAATTATGGGGAGAAAGAGAATATTCTCCTCTTACAGTTCAGGAAGGATACAAGAAAGGTATAGCCAGCGCTATTGTTAAATTAAAATCGCTCAAAGAAACATTAGAAGAAAAGCGCGATGATTTTGCAGGATATAAAAACATAACAACTATGCCAAATTGTTTTTGGGATGATATTCATATTAAAATTAAATCAGTGGCTAAAAGTCGCTTTGAAAGTATACACTACGCTGACTCTGTTGAATCAGCCTTAAAAGAAGTAAATTCCTGCGTAAAGGACATAGTCAAAAGAAAAACTGGTAAGGAACTTGATGGCGCACAATTAATGCACACAGCATTCGCGCCCAGTAATCCAATTATTGTACTTGATGACCTGTCTACTGAATCAGGAAAAAGTATACAGCAAGGATATATGGAAATATTCGCTGGCGCTATGATAGGGATTAGAAATCCCAAAGCCCATGACAATATAAATATTACTGAAAATAGAGCCATACACTTTTTATACTTATCAAGTTTGTTAATGTATAAGATTGATGAAAGGATATAAGGGCTTCTAATAAAATCAATACGGCCGATCGCTGCATCGTGACCGTAGAGGATCCAGTGGAATACGAACTTCCATTGATTACCCAGGTTCAGGTGAATATAAAATCGGGATTGACCTTTTCCACGGGGTTACGTTCGATCCTGCGTCAAGATCCAGATATCATCCTGATC
>CAIYOZ010000140.1 GCA_903927945.1 uncultured Bacteroidales bacterium
GCCCCCCTAAATCCCCCCGAAGGGTGGACTTAAAGACTTGTCTTGCAATTTTAGTTACGTTAGTTTTAGTTTGTTTTAATGGATATTTCATGTGCAATATATTTAATGTCTTTGTTTTATGCTTTTATTGTAATCAATTTGAGAACCTGAACCAATCAATATCTATCACAGCATCAGGTTCTCCGCTGAATTTCAGCCAAAGTCCATGAACGCCGGGAGTTGGTTTCATATTTGCCTGTACATTTACCCATCCATCTGTATTAGAAGGTGGTACATCAATTGTTGCAAATGATGGATGCCAGGTTTGGTCCAACGTAAGTTGAATTTTCCCTCCTTTTTTCCCTGGTTTCAAGCGGAGTTCAATTTTAGTAATCGTTGAGGGAAAGTCAATGTATTTGTATACAACTCTATCGCCATCTTTTAGATTTGTCAGTTGTTCCTCGTTGGACGAAAATGCTGAAACAAAGCTATTCCCAAAAAGTAAACAAGCCCATTCCGCTTCAATTTTTGAAGTTGCACTCAACGGTCCAGCTGCACCCTGCGAGGTCATTTCAGCTTCGTTGATACTTCCGTCTTCATTGAAAGTAATTGGCTCAATACAAGCTTTTCGCATAATGTAACTGTTATGTGTTGCACGATGATAAAGGACATACCATTTCCCCTTAAATTCAACTATTGAACCATGGTTGTTCCAGTTATTAGGGTCACAATGGTTATTATCAACAATAACACCTCTGTATTTGAACGGGCCAAAAGGCGATTTGCTGGTAGCGTAACCAATACAACTTGGAGAATTTAAACGACCCATGTGTGAATAAACAAGATAATAAACACCATTTCGTTTAGTCATGAATGGACCTTCGTGAAAAAAATGTTCCTTTTCGGTTATGATATTGTCCTTTATTGTTGTAGTGTCAATTTCGGTCATATTGGGTTTAAGTTTCGCAATTTTCGCGCTAAATTGTCCCCAGATATAGTACATCTGACCATCTGTATCCTTAAAAACACAAGGATCAATTTCATTAATACCTTTCGTATACAGCTTCTTCCCATTAACAAAAGGACCAAGTGGAGATTTACTTGTTGCAACACCTTCAGCATCGTTACCTGGTTGACAGAAGTACATATAATAAGTTCCGTTTTTGTACATACAATCCGGTGCATAAAGAATATTGTCGTTGTACGGAACCTGATCATTCTGTCCTTTTGAAGAAAAAACATCTTTGGTGAGTTCCCAGGTTTTTAGGTCGGAAGTAGAGAGAACATGGTGAATATATGAACAAAAATAGGTTTTACTTTCATCATTCGACCCATAAATGTATAGTCTTCCATCCGCCCAAACATGAGCTGATGGGTCAGCAATATATAAGCCCGGAGGCGAAATTGGGTTTTGTGCAGCTATAAACAAATTAGTTGCTAACAATAAAATTAGTATGAATTGTGTCTTTTTCATTTGAGCTTTTTGTGATTTAAGATTCGTTGTTGATCCACACCTTCTACTGTCATTTTCACAGTTTTAATATAACCTTGATCATCGAAATATAGTCGATCAATACATGTCTCGCGATGATTTCCATCAGTTGTATTCAATGGACGACGATGATATATGATATAATAATCATTTGTTCCCGGTACATTGATAATAGAATGGTGACCTGCTCCGGTGGCTACAAGTGTATCTTGTTTAAGTATCTTGTCAATACGCTTGAACGGACCTATAGGTGAACTTCCAATGGCATAGGCAACACTATAATCAGGACCACCCCATGAACCTTCTGACCACATTAAGTAATACTTTTCGTTCCGCTTAAATACAAATACACCTTCTACATAATTTTGAGGTGTGATTTCCTTAAAAATATCTCCATCATCAAATGATTTTAAACTTAACAAATCAGTATTCAGTTTCACAACATTACAATGGCTCCAGCCTCCGTAGTATAAATAAAATGAACCATCTGTGTCCCGAAAAACATACTGGTCAATGGGCTGTGCTCCATTATGGAACTTATTTATTAAAGGTTTTCCAATGGCATCTACAAATGGACCGGAAGGATGTTGACTCACTGCAACTCCAATTCCGCCACACTGTTCATTGTTTTGAATATCATTGGCTGAAAAAAACAAATAATATTTTTTGTTTGCCTCAATAATTGATGGAGCCCATAAAGAATAGGATGCCCATTTTACATTCTTTACATCTAATACATGAGGATGTTTTTTCCATTTTATCAAATCTACAGAAGAAAACGCATTAAAGAATGTTTGTTTTAAATATTGTTGATTGATGGTGTTTTTTCGTAATTTTAATTGTTGTTCAGAAAATCCTGCTGATCTATCTAGATGCTCATAATCATCTGAATAAGTGGGATAGATCCAAAATTCATTTCCAAAAACAGCTCCTTCTGGATCAGCATACCAACCTTTTAAAATTGGGTTTCCTGATTTCGGTTTTGCATCAGACACTTTATCTGATTGAGAATAAACATTAATATTGACTATTGCAAAAAGACTAAAAAATACTATTCGTTTCATAAGGTTGTGACAGACATTTAAACAATCTATATAATCAGTTTATTTATACAAATCAATTGCACTATTCCATTTTATAAACCCTAATATAATCACAATACATTGTTGCGGGTAAAACTGTAGTTGAATCAGGAGGACCCGGCCAGCTGCCCCCAATTGGTAAATTAATCAATATATAATGTGGTTTATGATATTCCTCGGTACTATTTTCAGCATTAGTAATATAAATCTCATGATACTGGAATTTATCTACATACCATTTTATGGTTGTTGGTGTCCAAACTATTGAATATGTGTGCCATTTAGTTACATCTACATTATAAAAATTACTACCTTTTCCAATATGTTTTCCTGACTCATCTGCCCAATGTGCTGTTCCATGAATTATCGTTTCGGAATTTATGTGTTCGAAAATATCTATTTCACCACACGAAGGCCATGCAGTCTTAGGGAAATTTGAACCTAATGTCCAAAAACAAGCCCACAGACCCTTACCACTAGGAATTTTGAAACGTCCTTCAATTTTTCCGTATTTAAAGTCACCTTTAGTTTGGCTGATAATGCTGGCTGAAGTATATTCAAAGCCTTTCATTGGATCTTTACGCACGGTTATTTCAAGCTTTCCATTATGCTGACGTACATTATTGGTACTTCGGGTATAGTATTGTAATTCGTTGTTACGTACATATCCATCTTCATATCCCCATTTGGTAGAATCGGGCAATCCTGTCCCGTTAAATTCATCAGCCCATATCAGTTTGAACTTTTGCGAATTAGCGTTTAATGTGAACAATAGACACATTGCAATAAAAATCAATTTCTTTGTTGTTTTCATTCTTGAATTTTTATGATTTTAGTATATTTAAATTAACCGTTTTGAATTACTTAGCTACAATAAATTGTCGAATTATAGTTTCTTTATTCGTTTGAACTTTAACGAAATAAATTCCATTAGCATAGTTATTGAGAGGAATTGTTAAGCTAGAATTATCGATGCTGGTATGCTGGTAGACAATGGAACCATTGAGATTTAAAACGCTTACATTAACATCATGTTCATTGAGAAAACCAATCGAAATAGTTAAATTGTCTTTTGCGGGGCTAGGATAAACATCTAGCTTTTGTACATCTATTCTCTCATCATGAAGTGAAGTTATTGCAATATTTTGAACTGCTATAATCTGAGATAAAGTAAGTGAAGAGTTGTAAACCTGTATCTGGTCAATTAATCCACGAAACATTCTGCCTGTTAGCCATCCTCTTGTTATTGAATTAAAGTTTCCTATGGCTAAAGGTTCCATGTCATTACCTACTACTCCTTTATTGTAAGTTACTGTTTTATCTAAAGTTGCTTTTAACGCTGTACTACCAAAGTAAAAACTGACCGATTGAGAAATAGCAGAGTAGGTAACAGCAAAGAATTTCCAGTTTGCGGCTCCTGCAGCGGCATCAGTCGTGATCTTAGCTGCTGAACTTCGGGGGCTCGATGTCCCAATAGCTTCATTTATTCCAAGTTGCAGACTGCCATCTGTTTTATATGCTAAATCAAATCCACCGGTTCCTTTGGTTGCATCAAACCACTGGCCACCCAAACAGCTGACAATTCGATTTCCTCCGGTTTCAGTTGCGTCCTTACAATTTAACCAACCCGTAATGGTTATATCATTCAACCCTTTAAATTGATCAACAAGAAATGGACTTTCAACTGCATCAGCATTATTAGCAATTGAAATTGCGCCTGTCCTCATACTATTATTTGCCGGAGTATTCGTTGACCAGGTAGTGGTGTTTTTCAAATTTAACGAACCACCAATTATCCCAACATTTAATGTACTTGTCCCTGTATTTTCATTAAATTGCAAATTTACTAAGGGTGTTGGTGGTGTAGTAGAAGTAGTTGTAACATAAAGAGGATTGCTAAATTCTGAAAGATCTGAACTGTTTGTGGAAACGTTTCTGGCTTTTACCCTTACTGAGTAATTTGTATTGGCTGTTAATCCGCTGATATTGCAAGTTGTGGCCGAAAATGGCCCGTATGCTGTAGTAATTCCGTTATTATCTAAAACAACATCATAAGCAGTAGCACCCGATGAAGCTGACCAATTTACTGTAAAACTTGTTTGCGTTACGGATGACGACGTTAAACCCGTTGGCGCTGCTGGAGAATCTGAACTAAAGCTATAAACTCTTACATAATCGACAAACATGGTATCAACGGCTGGAATTTTCGTTGCATCCCAGCCGGCTTGCGACTGCGGCCATGAACCACCAATTGGGCAATCCAATAAAATGCCCTGAGGTGCATGAAATTCCCAGGTACCTCTTTTTCCATTTAAAATAGACATGGTCTTCACAACCACATCATTCACTAACCATTTCAAATAGCTTGGAGTCCATTCTAACCCATATTTATTGAAGTTATTCGCATTGTAACTACCTAGAGGACTTGGAGCATCACCTCCATCGGCCTGATGCTTATCAGAAGAAGTAAGTGTTTCGTTCCACCAATGAGCTGTTGTATGATACACTGCCTCACTATTAATATGCTCTATAATGTCTATTTCACCACAACTTGGCCATGACATGTTTTTCCCTAAAGTCCAAAAGCAACCCCAGATTCCCATTCCGGTTTGCATTTTTATATTCGCTTCTATTCTGCCATATTTCCAACTTGACTTGGTAGTCAGACTTGCTGAAGTATAATTTTGCCCACCAAAAGTTTCTTTTTTACCTATAATTAAAAGATTCCCATTTTTTACTACCTGGTTATCTATATCTTTATCAGTATAATACTGTAACTCTCCATTACGAATTACACCTACCTCATTATTCCATTGAGTAGCATCTGGCAATACATTATTTCCAGTATTGAATTCATCTGACCATACAAGATTAAATGTTTGCGAATTAGCAAATACCGACCAGAACAGAGCTATTACAACTAAAAAACCATTACATTTTCTTTCCATTTCAATATACTTAGTGTTTTAATAATTACTTTAAGTCTCCTGAAATCACAAAAGCCGAAGTCACACCATCTAACTTTAATGGAAAAAATGTATATTCCCGTCCATTCTTTTTAGTGTAAGTAAAATCCTTTATTTGAGCAGATTTTCCAGTTGTCGGATTCATTAATACTGGTATAATTTTCCCACAAACTTCAACAGCAGTTTCAACTTTATCGTCCGATGAATTTGCAAAATAATAAATATCACGATGGCCTTTTTGCTTATGGATATAGGAGAACATACCACCACCGCTTTTGGGTGAAGGATTTCCTTCGAAGGTTACATCTGCATCGATATTCAATTTATTTAATGTTTCAGCCAGGATCTTTCCGTCAGGTTTACGAATGAATACGGTTCGACCATTCATTCTGTTTGACTTGATGGCAGAAACGCCTCCGGGCATTGGTTTTGAAGAATCTAAACCAAACATATCCTCAATAATCGCTTGTACTTTTTGATTGTTAGCAATCGACATTTTTACATCGCCTGTCAGTTCAGAAGCTTTTGAGGGTAGCAATGAGGTAGCCATCACAACACCACCATTATCATAATAAGCTTTGATTTTTTGCAAAGCTTTGAGTGAAATGACTGTTTGTCCCGGCAAAATGAGCACCTTGTAAGTTTGATTATTTATTTTGTTTTCCAACTCAAGTGTTGAGCCATTTATTTTCATTTTATCACTCAATAAAAAGTCTGGGTGAATAAATGTAAAAGCTCGGTGTGTCTCACCAAGCAACATTTCGCCTACAGCTTGAAAATCACAGTCATAAGGAACAAAAGTTCCCCAGCGCATATCTTTTGTGTATTCAGGAGCATCGAAATGATAATATGCCTCCAAATCGGCAATTGGATATAAAATGGCAATTTCGGAAACCCGTTTTCCACCTTGAAGCATCATGGAGAGTCTACCTACCCATTCAGCAAAATCAGTTTTAGCACTTTGAACATCGGATTTTGGTAAACCAGAACCCATAATTCTATTGATTCCACGAGTATAAAGTTCCATGATTCTGCGATATCCAGCAGTCTTTCCCGGAGGTGAAAACGAACTAAAAGTCTCTGCAGCCACTATGGGTTTGTCATAAAAATCAGCACCATCACTGATTAACTTGAAACCATCTCGTCCGGTAGGATAAGCAAAAATCACATCTACCAAAGGAATTGGCTGTGCACGGTAAAATTTGAATGGATCACCATTCATATCCACAGGCTGAGGGTCGTAGTTACCCGGACAATGCCCCGAAACCTGTATATTATTTTTATTTCCCCAATCAGTTACTATTTTCGGAAATCCATCTGCCAACAACTCGGCACGGGTATCAAAGAACGCTATGCGGGCAGCATCTGTTTCGTATCCGATATTTTCCCAAAGTGCCGGATAATAGATTGCTGGATTCTTGCCGTAAAGTGATTTAAATTTTTCATTAAAGGTTGATGTCCATGTTTTTTCTTCATCAAAAATACCAACGTCGTCAAAAAAAGTTTGAAATAAGGTATTGCCAAAGTATTTTCCAACTTCTTTTGCATGAGGTTCATACACTCTATCAATAAACCAATTTACAGCCTCTGGATCCAGGTAATTGGTAGCCCTGCGATAATCCAATTCACCACCACTTGCCTTTGCAGTAATACAATTAAAGGTCATTAATTTCCAATTACCTGTTGGCACTTTCCAACTAAGCACATTGTCTTTTATCATTGGAGTAAGGTCAACCCGCTCTTTTGAATCAGTATTCATTGCCACAACCGCCATCAATGTTCCTTCTGGTGTAATTGTTTTTTGGAAAGCCTTTGGCCCAACTACGATTTCATCTTTCTTTTCTAATAATTGTCGATAATACTTTTCGGGTGTTGAGTAATTCGAAATACCACTTGGATAACCAATTTCGTCGTACAAAATCACTTTTCTTCCTGTTTCTTTGGAATAGTCAAGCACTTCTCTGAGTTGGTCAAAGTATTCTTTGCTCAAATAGGCAGGCAGTGGTACTGGTTTTATGACTTCTGCAGCACCCTCGGGAGCTTGATGTCCATAGGCTGATGCACCTTTAGGCAAAGTCATAAGCCAGGGCGATGCACCTTTAGGTAGTGTCGGCTGTAATCCGTTACCAACATGTTTAAAATATCCGGGATCACTGGTATATTTTCCGGCATAAGGTTTTTCAGTTGTTGGTGCCATCATTACACCACCATAACCATAGTTATTGTAGATATTGTCTAAATCGGCACGAATCGTTCCAGTTTCCTTATGAGCTGCTCCTGCAGCACCATGAAATGGATAAAACGCTCTATACTCAGGAAGCGGATTCTTGAACTGATCTTTCAAGTTTTTTAAATCAGTCAATTGAGCAAAAGAAGCCCCAATGGATAAAATTGCTATAGAAATAGCGATTAATTTGTTTCTCATTATGTGTTTTAAATCGGATATTTGATAATTTAATCTTTAATGCAACGGACACTATAACCTGCAGCAGGAAAATCGAAGTCACGAAATAATACGTTGCTTTCATTTAGATGTCTGAGCCAAAAGTATTTTCCTTCAGCAGAAGTGCTCGACCAAAAAAAAGCATCAACACCAAGTTCACCAAAATTACTGGAACCGTTATAACCCAGTGCACTTCCGGGCAACGCATTGAAACCGCTTTCTTCTGCCATATTTCCAGAAACATCATGCGGCCAGTCCGTTTTTGATTTTAGTTTGCCACCAGCTACTTTTGCACCACCTAAATAGTCTGTTAAAGTTGTCCACTCAGCATCGCTGGGCAAATGCCAACCTGCCGGACTTGCAGTTTTTGCTGCTTCCCAGCTGTACAAATAGCCGTATGTTGGAACATTAACGCTGTCTTTATTAAAAGCCCAATATCCACCATTAGCTTTGTAAGCCAGATTTTCTGTAAACCAGGTTTGATTTCCTATTTTGATAGTCTTGTAGACTTTACCGTCTCTGTTGTCCGTAAACGTTCCAGTTTGTTGTCCAAACAAACCAAAACTGTTCAGTATTAAGAGTAAATAAAAGAGTCCTTTCTGCATATTATTAAAAATTTAAAATAATACTGTTATTTATCGGTTAAACTTTTAATCAGATCAATTTCTTCCTGATTAAATGGTTTTCCGTTTGGATTGAAAATATCGAGAATGCACTGTTTTAGAAATATCCAAAGCTATTTTCTCTTTCCGTACTATGTTTTATTAGTGGATAATCGTCACATCCATTATTTTGCAGGGAACCCAAACCTTCATAGGGCCTTTGGCACGGTTTGCCCATGAATAATAAGGAATTGCCACGACGGGTTTTGTTTCAGTTGATACTTTTAACCCGTCCGACGAAACAGAAAGCACAGGGGCGTTACCTTTTAATACCACCACTCCGTTAAGAAGTGTTGGACTAAATTCGGCATCCATTTTCACATGATCTGGTAAAAGAATGTTCATGTTTTGTGCTCCATTATCTGGGTGCTCGAAACAGTAAACCAGTGGCCCTCTTTGCAGTGCAACTGAATTAAGGTTTTCTTTCACTTTATCGATTGCCATCACCCTGCGAACAGGCATTGGTAATCCGAGTTTAATAATGTCTCCCTTTTTCCATGTTCGATGAATTAAAGCGTATCCATTAACAAATTTATATTTTTCTGGCATACCATTCACCAATAAAGTGAAAGTACTGGCATCTGTATCAGTAAATGAATAGGTATCACCCGGTACCGGTTGATTCTGTGCCCATCCTGGAATGCGAACATACATTCCGAATTTTGTTTGCTTCTCGGGTGATACTGTTATTTGTACATCGCCATCCCAAGGATAATTAGTTGTTTGGGTGATTTTAATCTTCTTATTTTGAAGTGATAAACTGGCAGAACTTCCAATAAACAGATTTACGTAAACAGCATCGTTTGTTTTAGCATAAATATAGTTTCCAATGGATTCAACAAGCCGCGCAATATTGGCGGGGCAGCAAGCACATCCGAACCATTCACTTCTGGAATATCCACCATTGCAGGATAATGGATTACCATAGAAAAAACGATCGCCCGAAAGAGAAATCCCATCTAAAGCCCCATTATAAAGGCTTCGTTCAAGAACATCAATGTATTTAGCATTACCAGTCAGCAAATTCATACGTTGATTCCAGAATACCATTCCTACAGAGGCACAGGTTTCGCAATAGGCATTCTCGTTAGGAAGGTCGTAGTCAGCAGAAAAGCCTTCATTACTTCTGGAAGAACCAATTCCTCCGGTTATATACATGTTACGATAAACAACATCTTCCCAAACCGCTTTCATAGCATCCATATAACCATCGTCATTTTTGGCAGCACCAACATCAGCAGCACCCGTATATAGATACATAGCACGAACGGCATGACCCGTTATTTTTCTCTGTTCTTTTACAGGTACTTTATCCTGACAATATTCCGGCGATTTCCATACGTCCCAAATCTCACCTTTCCCATATCCGTGTCCGCGTTGTTGCAAATACCAGTCAGCCAAATCGAGGTATTTTCTATTAGCAGTTATATGGTACAGTTTAACAAGAGCAAGTTCAATTTCCTGATGCCCTGAAATCCAATGTACATTTTTCTGGCGGAAAGTATTGTCAATGTGATCGGCAAGTCTTATAGCCACATATAAGAATTTACGCTTTCCTGTTGTATTGTAATAAGCTATTGCAGCCTCAATCAAATGACCGGCACAATAATCCTCGTGTTTCTCCATGCCAGTCCACCGATTTTCGAGACCAGATAAAGTGAAGAAAGTGTTCAGGTAACCATCAGGCTGTTGTGATGCAGCGATCTTGTCAATCCATTCATCCGCTTTCTTTTCCAAAGCAGCATCAGGTCGGTTTTTTAACGAATACGCAATCGCTTCGAGAGCTTTATATACATCAGAATCATCCCAATAGATGCCTTCATGCTTTTCACCCTTTTTGGCGGCAACCTTTTCAAAATTTCTAATCCGAGGTGTTTTTACCTCCATTTGGTCAATAAAAACAGGTAAAGTCACAGTGCTAACTTTATTCATAAAAGGTTTCCAGAACTTATCCTGAATTTCGACCTGTGAAAAGTTTACTGCCTCCATTTTTAGAGGCGTATTTTGCGCTTTCAAGTCAGGCGATGCGATCATCCAGATGTAAGCTAATATGATTAAGAGTCTTTTCATTACTAATTATTTTGTGATTTTGTGATTTTGATTACAATTTACCAGTTAAACTTTTAATCAGGTCAATTTCTTCCTGACTGAATGGTTTTCCGTTGGGATAGAAAATATCGTGAAACCAGAGTTTTGGATCTGATCCGTCGGAAATAACTTCACCCCATGCATATTTTGTATTCGTTTTGCCAGTAACGAAGCCCCAATTGATGGCCCCAATATTTTGTTTTTTAAGCATTGGTAAAATATTGCTAAACGTACTGTTGTATTTACGAGCCATGTATTCTGTACAAACCATCGGGCGATTGAATTTTTTCAGGGTGTCAATAGCTTTCTGATGATCAGCTGGTTCGCCGTAATTGTGGTAAGTGATAATATCGGAGTTTTCCAGCTGAAATCTTTTAATCTCGTTTATCTTATCATTTTCCTTTCCATTATATGCTGCTGAAGTTAAGGGTTGGGATGGATGTACTGCCCAGCTCCATTCAAAAACTTTTTTTAGTAATGGAAGTGATTTATTGTTTAAATCCGAATTTCCGGGTTCATTGTATAAATCCCACATCACAATCCGTTTATCGTTTTTAAAAGTTGTAAGTATATCTTTCACATAGTTTTCCAATGTTTTAATAAGAGTTGTATCGGTGAAAAGTAAATCCCCCGGATCGCGAATCCAGCCCGAATTGTGAACTCCAGGTTTAGGATCGGGCTGTTTACCTGCTGCATAATTAGTATTCCAGCAGTCGTCGAAAAACACAAAAATTGTCTTGATACCATGTTTTTTGGAAATATCCAGGTAAGTTTTCATTCTTTTTTTGAAACCTTCCTTATCAACCTGCCATGCCAGATGGTGTAGGTAAACACGCATCACATTCATTCCAATCGCTTCTGCCCAGCCTAATTCGCGGTTAATGGTAGTTGTGTCGAATGATTCGGCTTGCCAGGTTTCCAATTGATTAATAGCTGTGCTGGGATTGAAATTGCTTCCGCAAAGCCAACTGTTTTCCTTACTCCATTGCTGTGCCTGAGCCTCGCTCCAGCATGTAGGAACCATCTGCCTTACTTTTTGCTTTGCCTCACAAGGAGTGAATTCCAACAATCCGATTACTACCAGAAAATAAATGTGTTTATTCATTTTTTTTATTACTCCGCTTTATGAAATCTTACAGTCAAAATTTAAGGTTATAATTTTCGAGAGTTATTTAATGGGTGATACTTTCAAAAGTTCAATACCATTCCCTGTTTTCAGGTTTCGGCTGTAACATTTATCGGTGGCATTATTCCAATGCTCATGAACACCCAAACTCGACAATTTCACTCCATCGGGCATATAAACTGTACCCGAAGGTGGGTTTCCAATGAGTGCAGCCTCGTGTAAATACCAATCGCAATGATTGCCTGGTGTTCTTGTATCTATCGAAGAAATTTGTCCCAGATTAACACCAAATTCAGATACAAGAAAATCAAGACCAACCGAATCAAAAGCCACTTCGTCAAATGACATCATGATACTTGAGCACCATTGTCCGTTAAATAAATGATTGAAAGCGCAGTTTGTTTTATTATTGTCAATTGAATTTGAAATATTCGCAAAAAGCCCATCCATAATAAACAACATCGTTTTTCCGTCCAGCTCTTTGGTTGCCATTAAATCTACGAGCGGAGAGAACAGAGGTTTACTGGCTAGCCAGGTTTTCAGGTATTTAGTATGGTCGCGGTTGGCAATAGATCCATATTGATTTTTAGCGGCAAGTGTAACACCCGAGAACTCATGGCCTTTCAGCAAAGGCATATTTATCATGTAGGTGGCATTTTTAATACACATTGGAATGTCTGTAGTACCCTCATTTTTAACTGCATAGTTAAATGCATTATTGTACCACACATTTTTGATTCGTCCATTGGTACCTTTTCCATCCACCCAGTTAACTTCCGGAAAAGCTTGATGACAGGGAATATAAATCCGATCGGGAATGACGCGAATAGCATCAACAAACGTAATTTTATTTTGAGGAACTCCAGCTTTATACACCAGTTGTTTTAGCAATGCCAAAATAGTTTGAGTAGAAGCATTTGCACTGTTATTATTCGGATCGCTTTGTTCAAAACTATTATTGAGATTAATTTTTATAACTACAGATTCACTTTTATCATAAACGGTTTGTTTTCGTCCATGAGTTTTATTGAAGAATTTGAATGCCGCCTTCCAGGCGTTTTCCTCCGTATTTTCTCCAGTCAATGCTTCGATTGATTGGGAAATCATATTGTCAACAGCTAACTGATTGATGGCCGAATCAGTCCACCAAAGCCCTTTCCCATTCCAAGGCGTGGCAGTGGTATCACGTATCCATGTTACGCGACCGGGGAAAATTCCTTTTGCAATTCCAATGGGTTGGTTTGGCTTTTCCGAAGTGAATTTTGTTACAATTGAATTCTGAGCATTGGCATTATCAGCATTGTAAATGAAATGAGCTCCAACTACAATTAAAATCCCAATTACAGCAAACAGGGATGATATAATTAGTCGTTGTCGAGAAAAGTATTTTTGGGAAATACGGATGAACATTACTCCAAAGCTTGTTGCAGATAACCAAGCCAAAAATCCTGCCGCAACGGGAATTGCTGCTTGCTGACAGGGATAGGATACTCTTGATGGCTTGGGAACTACACGAATAATCACCCAGGCAAAAGCAGCAAGGCCGACCAAAGGAAATAATATTTTATGAAAAATGGTATCTTGTCTGATTCCGCGAATTCGTCCGGTTTTTGGACAAGTTTTAAAGAAGGACTTTAACATATCAATTAGATTTAAAATTAATAGTAAAGTTCGAGTCTCTGAAACTTATTCAATAATTTCGAACTTTACTTTTTGGTCATTCACCATTACGAAATACTCACCTGCCTCCAAAAAGCGTTTGCCTTCGGAGTTAGTGTAACTTAAATCCCGCATTGGTTCTATTTCAAAGCGATATTTCACTTTTCCTCCAGCGACAATTTCTTTCTTTTCAAAATATTTCAACTCCTTTATTGGACGTGAAATAGTACAAACAGGGTCGGATATATACCAGTTAACTGTTTCTAAACCAGCTATTTTACCGGTATTCTCCACTTCCACTTCAGCAATTAGCTTCTCATTTCTCTTGATTTTTGAAGAAGAAATTGTCATCGCACTGTATTTATAAGACGTATAACTCAGGCCATACCCCATCCAATAAAGCGGATTTGTAGGAATATCCTGATAAATTCCATTTGTAGGATAGGGTCGGGCTTTGGGACGGGAATTGTAATAAGTAGGTATTTGTCCGGTGGTAAGTGGGAATGTCATGGAAAGTTTGCCTGAAGGGTTAATTCGTCCGGAAAGAATTCCGGCTAATGGAGAACCACCTGCAATTCCGGGCTGCCAGATTTCGAGGATAGCATCTGCAATTGGTTCCAACCGAACCAGTTCAAGAGGCCGACCATTGCTCAAAACCAGCACAATAGGTTTTCCCGTTTTTTTCAATTCCACAGCCATTTTTTCCTGAATTGTCGGAAGTGCAATACTTGAACGTGAGGCATTTTCGCCGCTCCAGTCTTTCTTTTCGCCCAGACAAAGAAGAATTATATCCGATTTTTTTGCAGCTTCAATTGCATCGCTGAATCCACTTTCATCATTACCATCGAAATCACATCCTTTGGCATAACTGATAGTTGCCGTTTTACCAAATTCTTTCTCAATTCCTTCAATTATTGACTCTACATCATCTTCTCTCCCATTGTAAGACCATGAACCCAAGAGATTCTTTTTATCGGCAGCCATTGGTCCAATCAATGCAATTTGTTTCACCGAAGAACTAATGGGCAATGTGTTGTTTGAGTTTTTCAATAACACCATCGACTCTTCAGCCAATTGCTCTGTCACTTGGCGGCTTTCGGTACTCAGATATCGTTCATTTTCTGAAACTATTGGCGTGTATGGATTATCGAATAAACCCAGTCTGAACTTTACACGTAAAACACGACTAACAGCATCATCAATATTTTTAACCGGAACTTTCTTTTCATTCACAAGTATTTTTAGATTTTCCAGATAAATCGAGTCAGCCATATCCATTTCTACTCCTGCCATAAATGCTTTAAATCCAGTGTCTTTTCTACTTCCGGCTACGCCCTGAAACATTAGTTGGCGAATGGCAGACCAATCAGAAACTACAAAACCATCGTGTTTCCACCGCCGTTTCAAAACTTCAGTCAGTGTATAATGGTTTGCAGTTGCCGGAACTCCGCTGATATCATTAAAGCCACTCATAACAGTAGCTGCACCTGCATTCACACATGCTTCGAAAGGTGGCAAATAGGTTTCCCAAAGCGATTGAGCTGACACATCAGTGGCATGATAATCACGCCCACCTTCCGACTCTCCGTACCCAACAAAGTGCTTCAAACATGCTGCAATTGAAAATCTATCGCTCAGACTTTTACCCTGATAACCATTTACTGCTGCAACCCCAAAAATAGCATTTGTATATGAATCTTCACCATAGCTTTCAGCCACACGTCCCCAGCGAGGATCGCGTACCACATCTATCATAGGTGAAAAAGTCCAGTCGATACCCGATAATTTTGTTTCACGAGCAGCCATTTCTGATGCCGATTTTACCAAGTCAGGATTCCATGAACAGGCCTGTGCCAATGCAATTGGATATACGGCTCGAAAACCATGAATAACATCAAATCCGAAAAGAATTGGAATACCCAATCTCGATTTCTCTATCGCATTTCTCTGAATTTCATTGCGATAAACTGGATCTGTCCCAAAATAAATCAATGACCCGATTCCAATTGGTATTTCCTTTATAACGCCACCTTCATTATTGACATTTGTATTGTAACCTACCGTAAATTGGTTTAATTGCAAAATCTTTTCATCAAGTGTCATTCTTGAAATTAAATCCTTTATACGTGACTCGATTGGGGCTTTTTTATCTTTGTAAATCGGAGTTTTCTGTGCTGAAACAATAAAAACTGTTGATATAAGTCCCAAAACAATAAGTATATTTTTCAATGTATTTGGTTGATAATTTGTGTATTATGTTGCAATTTGTGTATTTCTACAATTCCTTTACTTTTTAGAATAGGGACGTATCGTGAAATTGTAATTGAAATTTTGTGGAACAACCCGATATTGATTTAATACCGATATGGAAGTGCAGCCAACCCCGCTTGTAGCATAGTTGAAATTAAAGGTAATACCATTCGACGGTTGTAGCTGAAATGGATATTTTGCACGTGTGAGTTGGTCGGTATCGTACGACTGCGCACTGAAATCGAACCACTTTTCACCTTTGAATTCAAGTCCATATCCTTCCTTGCTTTCCAATCGAACCCAACGGTTTTCGGTACGAAGTCCGTAGTCTTGTGAAAGCAAATATGATTCTTCCATTTCCTTTACGGTTGAAGTATAAATGCTGGTTTTTGCACCGGTTTTTCGATCGGGATAATTTTCAAAAGGTCCTCGTCCGTTCCACGAAACAGCATTTAAATCAGGATTAATAATCCATTGATTGCCAATGCAAGGTATCCATGCAGGCATAAATCCTTGAGGAACAATGTTATGATTGATCGCGATTTCTCCATTACCGAAGATATCATAGCTGTACTTTTCCTCAAAAATAGTTTTGTAGTTTATTCCTTCGGAATGGCAGTTCACTTCAATAAGCACCTCATTCTTATCCTTTTGTACAAAACGAAAATCATGTAATTTATAGCTTAGATTATTTAAACCTAACGACCTCCATGCATTAGCAACATCATTGCCCATTCCGGGCTTGTATAACAAATCAGCTCCGGTTTTACACCAACCATCCAATTCGTTGGCCAATGGTGCTCGCCAAATATTCAATTTTGGCCCGGTAACGATCATCTCCTTACCCAGATATTTCAATGAGACTAATTTCGCGGATCGTTTATCAAAACAATATTCAAAGTTTTTGCCTATTACCAGCAAGGAATCTAAACTTTCCAGTGTTTTTACCAATGAATTATCGTAGGCGATGTACGATTTTGAATTTGATTTGTAGGGCAATGCAAACTCATCCCACGCCACTTCAAAATCTTTTTTTGCCCAGGGTTTGTCATCTTTAAGTCTATAACTTAAAAGCAAACGATATTCTACGCCCGACAAGATTTCTGGTTTTTGAAAAGGGATATTGGTTTGAATGGTTTTCATTGGCTCAACCGACAAATCAAGATTCCCTTGTTGAAGAATTTTGTCGTCAGCCATTAATTGCCAAATTGTTACAAATTGATTCAAATTGAGAAAACGATGTCTGTTGGTAATTTCTACTAAACCTTTATCTGCATCCATCATTTTCGCCTCAACCGGCTGAGCCGATTTCTTCACTTGCCACAATTCCGGCTTTGGAGTTCTGTCAGGCCAGACCAAACCATACGATCTGGCATCACTATGACCTAGCGCAAAATATTCACCCTTTTCTTCAACGCCATCAAGGTCTAACCAGAGAATTGCTTGTTTTTTCAGGTTCTCGACGGGTTGTGATAACTGGTCAATTGATAAGGCTTGATTAAAAATAAGTACCTGATCAATTATCGCATTACTTGTTCTGGTTGTGTTGAATCTCTCAGTTTCTTCCAAATCACGACCTATATTCACAGGAAAAGGCCTGTTTAAGATATAACCTTTATGCAATTTACCGCCGGCAATCTTTCCATCAATATAAATTTCGATTTTTTCTCCACTGTATATTCCAACCAATTGATGCCAGTTACCGTACCAATTTTCAGGTGTTTTTACCGATAATACTCCTTCCTTTGAGGTATCAAGATTAAAAATTGATTGAACCGACATGACTGGAGAGCTCGAGTTTATGGGATTTTTAGCAGTACCAACATAGAATTGAACGGAGTCTTTATCTTTTTGAATCAGTCCATATTGGTTGCTTCCTTTTGTCAGAAAACTTCCATTCCCATTCCATTCTGTTGGTTTTACAAGGATCGAAATTGTCAACTTATCACCGGTAATATCAAGTGCAGGATGGCGATATACATCCACCCATTGATCAAAACCATTCAACTGAATTGCTGAACCTTGCTTTCCCGGAACTAATTTTGCTCGTCCATTTATAGAAGTCACAATATTATTCGACGAAGCATCTTTCAGTAATCTCACCTTTTCCCTTAATCCGGGACTTACCCAGTCCCAGATGGCACCTCCAATACAGCGGGGTGAATTCCAAATGATATCCCAATACTCATCCAGTCCACCTGCTCCATTTCCAGTTGCAGCGACGTATTCATCCATAAATGAAGGTCGGGGGTCTTGTGATTCTGGAACATTGGCTATGCGATATTTTAATTCGGAAGGAGTTGGATAACGTGGTCCGATAATTTCTTCGCAAGGCACTTCGTTTGCCCATGCCGGATCATCTGTATTCCCACCATACATCCAAAGGCGAGTTGGATCAAGCTCTTTCCCCCGTTTAATTACCTCACAAATATTTTTACCAAATCCACTCTCATTTCCGGCACTCCAAAAAATGATACAAGGATGTGACCTGTCTCGCAACACCATTCTTTCACACCTGTTTATATAAACATCAGTCCATTCTTCCCTTTCTGATAGATACTCAGTAGCGTGCGATTCATCACCTGTTTCATCCACAATGTACATTCCTAACTCATCAGCCAGATCAAGGTATTCCTTGTTAGGTGGGTAATGTGAAGTACGTACACAATTGATATTGAATTGCTTCATTAAGATTAAATCTTTTCGCATGGTTTCAATATCAACGGCATGACCCAAATCAGGATGTTGCATGTGGCTGTTTACGCCATTGAGTTTAACGGGTGCACCGTTTACCAACAAAGCCTGATGTTTTACCTCTATTTTTCTGAAGCCGATTTTCTTGGCAATTACCTCCGTTATTTTTCCTGATGAATCTTTTAATTTCAATAACAGAGTATATAAATTGGGAGTTTCAGCTGTCCATTTTGCAGGATTCGAAACCGTAGATTCCAGTTTTACAGTTTCAATTCCATGAGCAGAAACATCCGTATTTGCAGAATTTACTGATTTTAGAATAGTTTTTTGTTGATTATCAATTAGCGAAGCTTCTATTTGATAATTATCCGCTTTAATAATTCCCTGATTTTTTATTGAAGCAGATATCAAAAGCTTAGCATCTTTATAATCAGCATCTAAATCAGTTACAACCGAAAAATCCTGAATATGTACAGTGGGTGTAGCTACCAGGCACACGTCGCGAAAAATCCCTGAGAAACGCCACATATCCTGATCTTCGAGATAAGTTCCGGCTGAATATTTAATTACCTGAATGGAAATATTATTATTTCCAGGATTAAGATATTTTGTAAGCTTGTATTCAGAGGGTACAAAGGTCCCATCATTGTAACCCACTTCTTGACCATTTACCCAAACAAACGAGGCGGAACTGGCAGCCTCGACCTGAAGAAAAACTTCTTTCCCTATCCAATTTGCAGGTAAATTAAAGTCTTTCCTATACAAGCCAACAGGATTATAATCTTTCGGAACAAAAGGGGGATTGCATTCAAATGGTTGTTGTATATTGCGAAACATTGGATCTCCATAGCCTTGCATTTCCCAATTACCAGGTACATGGATAGTTTCCCATTTTTTATCGTTAAAACCTAAAGCACAAAAATTCTTGATTGATTTTTCGATGTTTTCTGACCAACTAAACTTCCAGTCCCCATTCAGTGAAAGAAACAAATCAGAGTGTTTTGTTTCAGATTGCTGAGCATCAAAGGCAGTTGAAAATGGCACAAATGGATTTCTTCCTGGTTCTTGATTTACCTGTGTAATTTGAGGGTTTTCAATGAATTTATAAATATTCTCAGGAAATAATCTCTGACAAAAGTTATTAAAAACGTTACAGCAGAGTAAAGTCAAAATTAAAATAGGATGTTTCATAATTGGGATTAGGTTTAATCTTCTAACTAATTACAGTTGTAACCAATACCCAGGTAATAAGAAAAGTTTATCGAATTGCCGGGGTATTTTGATGTTTCGTAACTAAGAGGTTTAACCTTAACTGATAATCAGTTTAATGCTCAATGTACTCTTACAAGCTGTAATTCTAGTTCTTCGAGCGTTTTCCCTTTTGTTTCAGGGAGTTTAATTATAATATATACCAATCCAATTAAACCAAAAACTCCATAAATAAAGAATGTTGTTGAATTCCCAAGTTTGACTAATTCCCATGGAAATACCAATTGAACTGTAAAACTAACCGCTGAATTAATAAAACCGACAAATGAAATTGCCAAACCTCTCACATGATTAGGAAACAATTCAGAAAGTAACACCCACATAACTGGTCCTAAAGAAATGGCAAAAGAAGCCACAAATCCCAGAATGCCGATTAAAACTAAAACTGAATTCATTTTAATTGCTGAGCTAACAATCACATTATTGTATTTTTTGACAATTTCGGCTCCCAATGCATTTGAAATTGCTTTATTGAAATCAACATCACTATTATAAACTTTATCAAATAATGGCGAAAGTTTATTTTGATCAATTTCTGAAGATAGATTTTTTGTTTTCTCAGCTGTTAATGTGTATGTTGCTGTTCCAAAAGCATAAGTCAACAAAAACATAGTTATAACTACACCTGATACACCAATAATTAGTAATGGTTTTCTACCTAGACGATCAATCAACAACATAGCTACAATAGTGAATATAAGATTGATAATTCCAACCATAATTGCCTGTGAAAAAGCTGCATTTGTTCCAATACCGGTTTGTGCGAAAATCATGGGAGCATAATAGAATACAGAATTAATTCCGGTAATTTGTTGAGTTATCGCTACAACCAGACCTGCAATTAGGACCAATTTTAAAGTTGGATTTAATAACTCCTTTATACTTGCCTTTTCCTTTTTTTCTCCTGAATTCAAAGTATTTTTCATGGAGTTAACAATTTCATTAACCTTATCTTTGCCATTCATTTTACTTAAAATTTCCTTTGCTTTAGCCAATTGATTATGCATAATAAGCCAACGTGGACTTTCCGGCACAATAAATAATAAAATGAAATAGGTTAATGCAGGTAGCGCTTGAATTCCAAGCATCCATCTCCAGTTATATTCTTTTAGATGTAAAAATTGTGTCCAACCAGTATTCGATTGGCTATATTTTAGAATCATGTAATTTGTAAAGAATGCCGCCGAAATACCAAGCACTATATTCAGTTGATTGAGTGATACGAGTTTGCCTCGAATCTCAGAAGGTGCAATCTCAGCGATGTACATCGGTGCAATAATCAAAGATGCACCTACGCCAAATCCACCTATCATCCTGGCAATTACCAATACAATAAAACTAGGTGCTAATGCCGCACATGTTGCAGTACAGAAATAAAGTATAGCAGAATAGACCAATACCTTTTTTCGTCCTATTTTGTCTGATAATGGCCCTGCAAGAGCCATGGCTACCGTTGAAGTCAACGTCAGACAACTGACAGCCCAACCCAACTCCAGTTTGGATAATTGAAATTGAGTTTCTACAAAACCCACAGCTCCCGATATGACGGAAGCATCGAAACCCATTAAAAAACCACCTAATGCTACGATCAAAGCAGTTGAATAAGTGTACATAATTGATTTTTTCATCTCTTAATTGTTGTATTTATTTTATAGTTTTGTAATTGTAGCTTTAACTTCATGTAATTCATTGTCTGTAAAAAATGGAATTATATTGCCTTCCAATGGTTTACCATCAACGACCAATTCAACTTTACCTTTTTGTAAACCTTCGGGATTGAATATCTGAACATGATACCTTGCACCTCTGAATTCACGTTCAATTGAACAGGTTTTCCAGAAATCAGGTAAACAGGGGTCCACTTTCAAACCTTTAAAATCGCCTCTTACACCAATAATATATTCTGACATGGCTCTGAAATACCAACCCGCTGTGCCAGTCATCCATCCAAATTGTGTTTCACCGGCTCTCTTGTTATCTGGCCCCAAATATTGATTCGTGAAAGCATATGGCTCACAACCTGAATGCGTAGATGGAGTTCTTGGATTATCAGGCATGGCTTTTTCATAAGACCTCCAGGCTTCGTTTCCACGACCTGCAACACAATCAGCAATAATTTTAAATCCATTTGAATGGCAATACGGAGAACCATTTTCCCATATTCCGGGTTCAAAAGCTGTTAAGCGTCCAACATTGTCATTTCGTTTCGTAAATGGAGGTGCTAATGTCAAACTGCCATAATCGCTTTCAAGAAGCGTATCAACCATTTTGAACAATTGTTCTTTTCTCTCTTCATCAACAATATCCGCCAATATTGCCCAAACTTGTGGAAGCAAATAAATTCTACCCTCTGCTTCAGTATGAGTTCCTACTTTGCCACCAAGGTCGTTAATTCCTCTTAAGAACCATTCGCCATCCCATGCATGTTTATTAACAGCATCAGTTAAACGACTTGCTCTTCCCAGCAACTCTTCTTCAAGTTCTTTATTGTTTAAAACATTACGTACAATATTTACAGCTGTTTTTATGCTGAAAATTATGGCGATAGTTGTCCAAACAGACTCACCTTTACCATCAGGTCCAATGCCTGTCAGTGAATCATTCCAGTCACCAAAATGCATCTTTATCATTCCACGTTCACCTGAATCGTCTGACGATTGTCTAAGACCTTGTAACATATGTTCAAGAACTGTAGCTTCACCTCCATCAAAATAAGGAACAATGACATTCAAGAAATCATAATCACCACTTTCAATTAAATAGGCCTCAAGTGCCGGAGCAATCCAAACAGGTCCGTCAGAATAATGATGATCATCCGTTGGCAACCAGCCTCTTAAAGTATGTCCATCAGCAAATTGGTGACATAGTGCTTCCTGCATCATTCTTCTCGTGTAATCCAAATCGAAACTGGCTGTAGCCCATAGTAGTTGAAGTGCATCTCTAAAACCTCTACCATTGTCACTTCCAACTTCTGAATAGATCTGAATTTGTTTTTTCAACCATCCATTCATCAAATAGTTAACATGCGGATTGGGTACGTCAATTTTCACTCTATTTACAAGTTCATTATTGCGTTCAATTAAAGAATTGAATTCATTTTCAATTGTTGCTGGACTTGAGAATAAAGCTTTTGTGGTGGCTTTGATATCTTCTATGCCATTGGTAGCACCAATAATTACATTAAATGTGATAGATTCATTTGCTGCCAGTTCCAGCGTATGTTCAAGCACACCAACCATATACTCGCAACTTGCTATGCTATCGGTACAACTTCCATTCACTACAGCTTTTGGCGACTTTACATGTCCAAAACTGCCCAAAAATTTCTTGCGACTTGAATCGTATCCACTTGGTTTAATGTCGGATGCTACGAAACCATCAAAGAAATTGTGTGGCCTTTCAATAGCACTGTTTTTTGCATGAATGGCATGAATATCTTCGTGGTATTCGGAAGATAAACAAGCAAAATAGTCACAATAGATGTTGTAACCTTGCAACAACCAATCGACAAATGTGTAGAATTTCAGTTTTTTAGGGGAGTTGTTTGTATTATTAATCGTGATGGTCCATATTTCGCAGGCTTCTTTTTCAGGTACAAACATGCGCATATTTGTATCAATACCATCTTTAGAAGATTCAAACTTTGAATATCCCAAGCCATGAATACATTTAAACGTATCCAGTTCTTCCTGAACAGGATGCCAGCCTGGCGACCATACTTTTTCGTTTTCACAATCATGAATATAAAAATAACGGTGCCCGTTTTTAACCATTAAGTTTCTACCCCGTTGGTCGATAAACTGCATTGTGCGTTCTTTATAAACTCCGTCGCCACCACCATGTTGACTCACACCCGAAATAAATTTTTTATTCCATGAATAATTGACCAATGCTCTTGGCGTTTCACGTTCAGTTACAACAAATTCTGACCCGTTGTTTTGGAAATATCCAAAGCTGTTCTCTCTTTCCATTTATTTTTAAAAGTTACTATGTTTTTAATACCAAGAAAATTTTAATAAGGAAACTCCTTGTCGTGGCAATTCAATTTTACGTATTGTTTTACTGGTAGTTGTTTTAATCCACTCTGGCGAAGTATAAAGCTTTAATTGTCCAGCTTTTTCAAGTTCGGTAATTTGCTCTTGTGTAGGATTTTGTGGTGAACCCATTTTTTTCCATACTTCAAATGAATTGCAGTTTTCTTTATCAATTCGATATTCCTGAACAATAACTTTTCCTTTCGGTAACCCGATTATTTCCAATTCAATATTTGATGCCAAAGATGGCAAGTCATTATCGTGGTAATTCCAAACCATAACCGCCATCGAGCTTTTATCTTTGGAAGCTAAAGCGTTGATATCAGAATTAATGCCTTTTACACCTTTTTCTATCATTGTTTTCATGTCGTATCCGCCACCTGAAACCTCAATTCGTTTTCCGGACATCATACCGTACATGCGGTAAATATTTAGTACAGGTTTATTTACTCCATTTGTTGCTAAATCGCGATAACCATCAAACCAGCGCTGATTTTCAAATTCGAATGCCCATGTAACCGCCCCTTTAAGGTTTACTTTATAAAAATCTGCCAATTCGTATGTTTTAGCAAAAACAGCAGCCTGATAGGTTGAATACATGGTTCCGTTGCGATAGGCAAGCGATGGATTTCCCGCCATAGAGCAGGCTGCACATCCTTCCGGGTCAGATTCGCCGAGTAATATAGGCAGGTTTTTAAATTTAGGATAAGTAGAAACTATTTCGAATCCCTTAGAGATAGACTGTAGTTGCAGATTGATATTCATTTGTACTTGTCCATCAACTAATTTTGGTGCACCCTTGCAATGAAAAGTAATGTAATCGAGTGGCGACCCTATTTTGCCTGTCGTATAATTTGTTCCATGCTGACAATGCTCCAGAAAGGCGCGTAAAAATCCTGCCGCTTTTTCATCCCTTGGATCGGTGGTAGTGGGACCACCAACCTGGGCTTTTGGACAGACATTTTTTACTGCTTCCACAGCAACATCGAACATCTTAAAATACTCTTCTGTGGTTCCTTTCCAGTAAATGGAAATATCTGGTTCGTTCCACACTTCCCAATACCAGCTTTCAACTTCTTTCTGCCCATAGCGATATATGCAATGTTTCGTCATTTCTGTAACCAACCCAGCCCATTTATTATAGTCGTTGGGAGGATAAGCCCAACCAGTTGACAGCTCACCAATTTCCGGATTTTTTGGCCAGGCATGCCTGTAAGGTTCCGGATGTGATGAGATGGCTTTAGGCATAAAACCCAATTCAACAATCGGTTTCAAGCCACGTTCAATAAATGTATCGAAGATTTTATCCACCTTTGTCCAGTCATAAATCGGGTTTCCATTCGAATCTTCGGTATAGGCATTGGTTGAACCCCATTTCAGTCCTGGTTCCCCTTCATCCGTTGTCAAAATGTTATGTACCCTGACAAACACTGGTACAGGACTAAGTGCAGAAATTTCAGACAGCAGTTTTTTCCCGTCTTTCATGTAGGTATAATTGGGTTCATCATATCCAAACATAGCCCAAATAGGATTCATATGTCCAATTTCATTCGATAAATCTACCGTTAGAATCACTGGTTGGCTTTTGAGTCGAAAAGCCATAAATTGAGATAAAACAATCAGAAGAATGGTGATTTTTAAAATATGTGTGTTCATTTTTTTATAGGAGGTATGTAATAGATTTTATTTGTTATCTCTTTAGAAAGATTATTCGGAAATTAACACTTTAACTGGTCCCAATAACCCGGATTCCAGAAGAGCGGCATCTGGATTCATTATAATATTGGTTTTTGTGATTCGCTGCTCTTCTGGCAATCGGGCATCTCCTGTTAAACGATTATGCCATAGATTCACAATCTTTACTTCGAGATTATTTTTAATCGGCTTTACTGCATCGGTGATATCTATACGGTAAGGTTCACACCATACTACACCAAGATTTTTTCCATTAAGCCAAATTTCAGCAACATTTTTAACAATACCTAAGTCTATACAAATTCGTTTGTCTTTTTTGAAATTCGCTGGCAAATCAAACGTTTTCCTATAACAGGCTTCTCCTGAGAAGTATTTTATATTTTTTTCCGGACGTGCCGTCCAACTCATAAGTGAATCAAATCTAACCGAATTTGATCCTCCACATAGTGTATCAAAAGAAACTTTCCAAAAGCCATCGAGTTTATATAATAATTTATAATTTAGGTAATTAACTAATTTGTTATGAACAATACCTGCTGACCCAGGGTTGTTAAATACTATGAATACTGAGCCATAAGGAGCTAACTCAAGGGGTATAGTTGTCGTGATTGCATTTTGCTGAAACGATCCCGCTAAACGGGTTTCACCAGTTACAGGATTCCATATTTCGGGTTGTTTTCCGTTTATACGGAATGTAAAAGTTGCATGAGTCATATTAGCTCTGCGGTTAATAATAAAATAGATATCCTGATCTCCATTTTTCTTATGGATGTAATCAAATAAATCCTCATCATTGTCAGACCTGAAGGAAAAATCAGGAACAATTCCATCCTTCATGAGCACGTCTTTAATTTTTATATCGCTTATCACACGTCCCTTACCGACAGTTTTTTGCATCCATAGTTCATCTGAAATTTTCTTCAACTGATCTTCGCTTTTCGGATAGCCACTAAGGCTATTAGTTCGAAGTGGCTTTGGGCCCAATATGGTTGCGCCTGACAACACCAATTTATCTATTTTCTGTAATGCTACCAACGACAAAACAGGTCTAGTTGGAAGCACTAACATACGATAACTCATCCCATCAGGCAGAACAATCATACCGTTCTTTACCGACAAACGATTCAGCAAAACGTCCGTGTTACATACATCGTAATCATAGCCGAAACCGCGCGAAGGATCAATGTTTTTGGGAGGAACATAACATGGAATTTCATCTCCTGCATAGTAAAGCACATCGGCAACAAACAGACCTTGCTGAAGCATGAACTGGCACCTGTTAAGATAAGTAAGAAATGGTTCGGCTGCCATGTTCCACCAGGTTATATTTTGATTAAAATGACTACCGGCGGCGAATGCTTTTCCAGGCTTTCCATCCTCCGGACCGGAAGTGGCTGAACCGTGGATTGTGAAGAAATTAATTCCTTCACAAAAAGCAATATTGGCATTCAGAATTAAATCACTTGGACCTGTCGCCCAGTGAGAACGGTTACCTAAACTGGTGAATGCTTCTGCCCCGACACGATTTTTCCCATAAAGATGCGCTGCACTCGCAGCTTGTTTTCCATTCACATTTTGTGCCCCTTCATCCCAACCTTTCTTATCTATAAGATGATGATTCTGCGGATTAAATTGATTTTCCTTCCAGAAGTTATTTGCCCAAAATTCAGCAACTGGAATATCCATCTTGCTCTGATTCAGCAACCCATCGTTGCTAAGTAAGCGTGGATGATGCTGGCCACCCGCTTCAGCCCGAACCTTGATGCCCTCTCCATGCGAAAGTGAAGCCCAATAATCATAGTGATTTTCGGCCACACAGTCAGCAATTGTACGACGCACATCGGCAAGGAACCGATCCGTTGTATCCACGTTCCCTACAATCTCACCGGCTATTGCGGCAAGATATGGAATGGCATCATAACCACGTCTTTTTTTGAATTCTTTCAGCATTTCTGGAGTCCATGAGTAAATTCCCTCAATCTCAACATTGTCTTCTACAAGGTATTTAAATGTTGTTCCAGCCAACGATCCAGAATCACGAATGAGATTTTTAAGCGCATCAAAGTTTTGGGATGTAGCTGTCTTACTCATATAATTGGTAAGCAGGCCTACAAAACAAGGAATCCCGGTTGTTGTTTGCCCTAACCGTACAATTTTCCATGTTCCTGCTGGTACATCCCATGTCAGTGTACCATCAGGGGTACAGTTGCCGGTCAGGTTTATTGATTTATGATAATCAAGCGGCCTATCATTAGGTAGTGAACATAAATCCTGTTTCACAAAAGCCATCTGGTCGATTTGGGCTGTTCCCAGAACACCTAATGGATTTCCCAATCCGCGTTTTGAAGCGATCTCAGCGAACCGAACCACTTCCTCTTTTGTTCCAAGAGAAAAATCGCGCACAAAAGAATTCTCAGGAACTTTTATCCTAAACCATCGCGCTGTGGTAGTGGGTATTGCTTCATAAATAACATTATTCCAAGGCATTGCGTAACCGCTCCACACTTTTGTATAAACTTTTCCATTGTCAGAGGATTCCAATTCGGATGTTCCGGCAACTTCCAACCAAATCCAGTTTACATGTTTTTGAGAACCAAAATCGATTTGTATATAAGGCGAATCAATTTTTTCGGTTTTCCACCCGGTATTATAATTCCCATCAAGTAAATTTGGAAGCTGTTCCATGTTGCCTTTCAATGTGATAAGAGGCTTTATACCTGATAATTCCGCGGCTACAGGAAAGGCCTGAACAATGATATCTTTATACAATTGACCTTTCCCTTGCAGGTCTGGAAGCTTAGCAGAAAATTTCCGGGGTCCTTTAATTTCAATTGTCGAATTAATGGTCATCCAGGTTGAATTTTCCGGACTTATCCAGGTGCCGCCTGACGGCCAGCCTTCACAAACATTCAAACCAACTCTCATTCCTAAATGGTTAGCCTCCTTCAATAAATGAAAAAATAATTTCTTCCAGTTATCACTTAGGAATTTCGCATCTGGCATACCACCAAGATCGATTAAAGTTACTCCGCCTATTCCTTTTGCTTTAAGTTCATCTAAATGGAGTTTGATATCTTCCGGAGTAACTTTGCCGAACCACCACATATTCACCCAGGTCTTTGTACTATCTGGTGGCGTTTTAAAGGATTTTACAAGATTCTGGTCCGAAATCTTCTGTTGAATCCAAACGGACTCCATTTTAGCTTTTTCTTTTAGTGCATCCGCTTTCAAGACAATTGGTTTGATAGCAACCTGTGCAATTAAAAGTTGTTGAAAACCAAACAACCAAATAAGTATTTTAAAAAATATCTTTTTCACAAGGTTCAATTGGAATTATTTAAATATTACCACTTCGGTCATTTTACTATCATTGCTAAAAATCGCCTTTTTCCGTTCAAAATATGCTGATTTTGAAGTTCTTGATAAATCGATTGCTTTAAAACTTTTGAATGGTGATCTATTTTGATTATATGCCTGATATAGACCAAAGAAAGTGACAATAAACAAAAGAACTATGCTGTAATTTACTATTTTCTGTTTCATCTTTGATAATTGATTTATGTATTCAAAACATTCTTTTATAAAATGCCTAAAAAAAAGAACTATTTTATCACCCCGGGGATGCCAAAATTTGAATCCTTATTATCAAAAATCCAAATGAGATCTATATCACGAGCCCATCTTTCAGGTTTAATTTCTTCCACACCTTTATTTGAAATTTCTTTCATTCTTGTGGCTTCTCCGGTTCGGGGATTGTACTTCCAGAGAACAGATTGTTTCCAACTTAATTGAGTCAAATTAATTTTTGCAGTTCTATAACCGGGGACATACACAAAAGCATAATCTTTACCTTTAGTAGCAACAACATATTCACTTTCAGGCACATAATCGTTTGCAATCAATTCCTGAAATGGAATTCTATCCAGCATAGGACGTGATTGCATCAAACGACGCATATTCAGCATATCCCATGCACCCGGAAAGTCCAGAGCTTCCGTCCAGTTGTGTCTAACCAAGCCAACGGGTGCTGATTCTGAAGTTTTAAATTGCCAAATCGGATGGCAACCATAGGTATGGCCAAAACTACCTGAAAACAAACTCCAATAGGCTGCCTGCCTCACATCGACATCATCAAACCAACCTAAAACAGTTGGATTCCAGCATACGGGATGATCTTCATAACGAGGCTCTCCATCGAAACAAGGTTTGGTAGGCGTTTTTGTGTATATATCTCCTACAAGTGTTTTAAAAGAATCATAACTGCGACTACAGTGTCCCGTTTGGCTCATATTGAAATCGAGCCATTCTGCATTTTGAAACCATTCGGAAGATGATTGTCCGCCCGTAGGATGAAAGGTCATAAGGTGATTCTTATCAACTGATTTAATGCCCGTTCCAATTGCGTTCCAAATTTCGGTATTTGTTCCACCTCCACTGCGGTCTCCTCCATTAATCCAGATAATATTTGAATAGTTTTTATACCGGTTTGCAATCCACTGCCCGTACTTATAGGCATTTTCTTTATTGAAAATAACCGGACCAACGCCCCAGGCTTTATCAACTTTGTCGCCCCAGGTCGGAAGTAAACCAATAAAAATTCCTTTTTCGGCGGCTTTATTAATTACCCAGTCAACATGTTCAAAATACTTCTCGTTCGGAGTAAGCGGGTTATTGTCAATCAAAGGTTTTTCACCATACCGGTTGGCTACATTTAAGCCATCCAATTCAGCCAGTGCAACAGCCTGAATGACTGTAAATCCTTTAGCACGCCGATTTTCAAAATACAATTCAGTTTCTTCATTGTTTAGTCTATGAAAAAGTTCCCAGGCAGTATCACCAAGCCAGAAAAACGGGGTACCATCTTCAAATTGAAGAAAGTGTTTGTTGGCGCTTACTACAACTTTACCGTGTTTAAAATCCTGCGAAACACCTTCCCATGCTTTCTCAGTTTGTGCGCCTGCAAAACCTGAAATAAAGCAACAAAATAGTAGTAGGAAAGTGATTTTAGATTTCATTCTTTAGATATTTCATTGAGGATTTTGAATTTAAAAACAATTCAATTAACCCATATAAATTATTCGTTTCGCCTAATGTAAAGACGTTTCAACACAGAAATCCCACATAGAAAAGTATAAACAAATTATACTTCTACATGGGATTTAGAGAGCAAAATAGCTTCAGTTTGAGCTAAGTTTCTGTATGATTTAAAGTTTGTACTTATTGAATAATTACCTTCTGAACAGAATTTTCAATACCATTGCTGACACGAACCAGATACATTCCTTTTTTCAAGAAGGAGGTATTAATACTTACGTTTCCGGAATTAAGTTTATTTTGATACATTGTCTGACCACTGATATTAACTATGCTAACTTCATAAATTCCCTTATCTGTAGTTGAAATATTCAAAACATTGTTTGTAACCACACTTGGTAAAATTGATACATTGTTGTAGTTTTCAACTGATGGCATTGATGTTGCCACACCATTTAATGTCAGTTCAACATCATCAATATTTAGTGATCCACCAGTGGTTGTATTATAAATTATATTTAAAGTAGTTGCTCCAGTAGAAACGTTTACATTGGTAATTATTTGTTGAGTCCATTGAGAAGCAAGGGTACCCCAACCAGTATAATCTCCTTTAATATCATGATAACCTCCACTAGCATTATTTCCTCTACACCAGAATTTCAAGGTATAAGTGCCATTTGGTAAACCGGAAATATCCTGTTTGATATCTACTTCATAAGTACCAGATCCAGCGAATTCTAA
>CAIYOZ010000141.1 GCA_903927945.1 uncultured Bacteroidales bacterium
GGCAAGTCAATAGAGTTACCCTACAAACATTATCAAATCAAGGAAAATACAACACTTTATGATAACTTTACAGGCAAGTATGGAGAAATTGAAATAATTAAAATCGATAATAAGCTTTTTTATAATAGTGAGGACATAGAGCTACTACCAGAATCAAAAACTAAGTTTTTCAGAGCAGATAATAATGAAAGGACAATTGAATTTATAATGGACAAAAATCAGGTAGTCAATGCTATCATCGTGACAAAAGGAGGAATTAAAGAAATAGTAAAAAAAGATAATCGACAAAAAAACACGAATAACCAGACTTGTCATTGAGTTAATTAAGTATTAAGTTGATTAAGTTGAATAAGTTGATTGAGTTGATTGAGTTGATTGAGTTGATTGAGTTGTAAGTCAGAACTATCCGATTATTGCAACTGTTACTTATAAAGAAATTTAGATATTCATACAAAAATCAAAAAAATGACGAATATAATATCCGTAGAAACATATGAAGATATTCTTCCAATTTATCGTGAAACACCCATCGGACAACTTTTGGAATATCATAATTTAAACCGCCCCTTTGATCATTATGACCATGCCCAGCTTTTGATTGGCATGTGCATGGATAACCGAAAGCATTTACTCATGCCTGACAATTTTGCGTTTATCATTCGTGCAGGGGGAGCTAACTTGCGGTATAGTGAGTTTAAAGTCTCATATGCCATTGCAGTAGGTCACGTCAGCTATATAGCACTGATTGGTCACAACAATTGCGGAATGGTCAATTTAATTTCCCGGAAAACAGAATTCATTAATGGTCTTGTTAATATAGCCGGTTGGAAACGGGATAAAGCAGAAGAACATTTTATGCAATTTGCACCCATGTTTGAAATAGGCAATGAAACAGATTTTATCTTAAGCGAAACAAAACGCTTGAGATTAAATTACCCGAAAATTGTCATTGCTCCCATGTTTTACCTGGTGGAAGATAATAAGCTTTATTTTATAAAAGAAGATTAGCAAATACTTTTATTTTTCAAATAGGTTTCTTTTTGTAGTTTCAGCAGAATAGTATATCTTTGATACTATCAAATGATACTATCATAAATTTAAAAGTATGAAACCTCCCTATGACATTACCAGTCGGATTGTAAAATTGACAGCTTCCATATCAGAAAAAATAGGGGAAGTCAAATCCGCCAGGTTAATCAAACCACCCACTGAATTACGAAAGCGGAACAGAATAAAATCGATCCAGTCATCTCTTGAAATAGAAGGAAATGCCCTAACAGTTGAACAGATTACCGATTTAATTGACAACAAAAGAGTACTTGCACCTCAAAAAGACATCATTGAAGTAAAAAATGCTATTAAATTATATTCCAGGCTGAATGAGTTTAATGCCTATGAATTGGATGCATTGCTTCGGGCTCATGGGATATTAATGAATACGTTAATCGAAGATGCCGGACAATTTCGAAGAACAGCTGTGGGTATCAAAAAAGGGAATAATATCACTCATATAGCACCTCCGGGAGATATGGTTTTCCCATTAATGAAAGATTTATTTGATTACCTGAAAAACGATGATGACCTCTTATTGATAAAAAGCTGTGTATTTCATTATGAATTTGAGTTTATTCATCCCTTCATTGATGGAAATGGCAGAATGGGGCGACTTTGGCAAACCGTGATATTAAAAGATTATTCACCGGTTTTTGAATACCTGCCCATTGAATCCATCATTAAGGCTCGTCAGCAAGCGTATTATGATGTACTGGGAAATTCTGACAACCTGGGGAATTCTACAGGATTTATAGAATTTATGCTTGAAATTATTGAATCTGCTTTAGAAGATTTATTGAAAACCCAAAACCATACGATAACCAGTACTGAAAGAATAAATATTTTCAAAAGTTATATAGGAAACGAAACGTTTACACGACAAGATTACTTAAGACATAATAAGGAAATATCAACCGCAACGGCGAGCAGAGATTTGAAGGAAGCGGTTGACAACGAACTGATTGAAAAAACAGGAGAAAGACGTCTGACAAAGTATAAGTATAAAAACTTATCAGACAGAATAAAAAGGTGAAGACTACGAAAAATGACCGAATTTTGGGAATCAAGCTTTCGGGACAAACAAGAAATGTGGGGTTTTGAGCCTGCTGATTGTGCCCTCACCACGTTGGAATTATTTAAAGAACAGGGATTCACTAAGATTCTGATACCGGGTTTTGGTTACGGAAGGAATGCAAGTGTTTTTACAGAAAATGGGTTCAACGTAACCGGCATAGAGATTTCGGAAACTGCCATTGAATTACGATGGAATTTTTTGCTACGCGTTGATTCATTTACTACCTGCCAAGGAACGAATAAAACTGATCCAGGATTGTTATCATCAACTTAGGCCCAATGGAATCATGGTTTTTGTAGCACTATCAAAAAATGATACCCGATTTGGAGATGGAAAAGAAATAAGCACCGATACTTTTGAAACTAAACATGAAGTTACGTTGTTCTTTTATGATTCAGATTCAATAGAAAAAGAGTTTAGAAATTATGGTTTGTTGGAAGCGAAAGAGATCAACTAACCGGCAAAGAATACGGGGAACAAACCTTCACTACGACTTTGGCAAATACTGTGCAGAGGTTAAGACAGGAACAATTCAAATAGAAAATTATGGCAACAATTTTAAAATCAGAACAGAGAGAATTTAAAGAAGATGCAAATAAGATTGACAATTTTAGAATACTCTCGGACATTTCAAGAATCAAAAATGGTGTAAAACCTCAGCATTTAAATTTCGATCTGAGACAATTAAACCCGGCACAATATTCAGCACCCTATCATTTTCACAGATATGCTGAAGAGTTATTTATGATTGTTTCAGGTTCTGCCACTTTAAGAACTCCAACCGGCTTAGAGATAGTCAATGCCGGAGATTTGATGTTTTTTGAAATAGGCGAAACAGGAGCGCACCAACTCTTTAATCACACCACCGAAACCTGTGTTTACTTAGATATCAGAACTTTTATCGGATACGATGTAGCTGAATATCCGGACTCCAATAAGATATTTCTGGCACCTTCACGCGAAATTTTCAATAAAGATTCAATGACTAATTACTTTGAAGGTGAGGAAAACATCCAGGAGAAGTGGAATCAAATCGAGAATAATAAAAGGGACAATGAAAAATGATAGTCTAAAAAGACAAGAAAGAAAATGACAGAAAAGGATATTTCATTGGAGTCAAGCCACAATCTAACTTCACAGGAACTATATCACGGCACAAAAGCCAATCTGAAAACCGGAGGCTTCATCGGACCCGGCTATAACTCTAATTACGGTAAGAGAAAACAGGCATCATATGTCTATCTTTCCGCAACCTTGAATGCGGCTACCTGGGGAGCTGAACTTGCCCTGGGGGAAGGTCCCTGCAGAATTTATACAGTAGAACCCATCGGCTCTATTGAAGATGACCCCAATTTGACAGATAAGAAGTTCCCTGGTAATCCAACAAAGTCATACCGCACTCAGAGTCCCCTTCGGGTAACGGGTGAGGTCATGAATTGGCAGGGACATTCTCCCGAGGAGCTCAACTCCATGAAGGAGCACGTGGAGAGAATGAAAAAACTCGGTATCGAGGCTATCGAGGACCGAGAGAAAGAAAAAAATCAATGAATATACTGCGGAGACCGGAAACCAATTAAAAACGGGTTGACACCGAAAAACCAGACGAGTAAGAACACTTAAAATTACGACCCATGAAAAAAATCATTTTGGTAGTGTTGCTGATTGCATCCACCAGTTTATTTTCAGGTATTCATGCACAAACTACCGCTGATTCCACAAACACAGGCAAGTTTGTATATTGTGAACTTATTGGAATACCTAAGTTGTTAAGCACCAATGTTAGCGTATATGTCGACTACGGTGAACAAACAAAAATCTTTCAGGACTCCGGAATGAAGGATGAACAGACCAGAAAACTCAGATCATTTAATTCCATGATAGACGCTTTAAACTACATGGCCGAGAATGGTTGGGAATTTGTCCATGCGTACATAGTGCCTCAATATATATATCATTGGGTATTGAAGAAAAAGAAATGACACCAATATGGAAATCGCGGGTCCCTTAATAAGTTTTCTTGGAGTTTTACAACGGTTTACGTTCTATGAGAAGGCTCTCTCCTACTCTATTAAGACGTTTTGATATTCAACTTACCCTGAGCTTATTTGTTATTAAAAGCCACTTTCTCTGCATAAAATAAAAATAGTAAAAAGAATATTATAAGCAAGTTTAATAAAAATCACTAACTTTGACGAGGAAGTATGGGGTTTTTGCTAACAGTGGATAGCAGTAAGTTGAAGAAGTATAATCGAACGCTACAAAAGCATATCCAATATTAATCATCCGGAAAACAATTTTGGAATAATTCAATTAAGCTGAATAAGACTCTTTGGATTCCAATAAATAAACAATTCAAAATACACATAAAACAAACTATGGAAAGTTTTTTTCCAAATCAACGATACACCAGCCAAGGAGAACCTGAACTCGGTGTTGGCTTTGTTACAGAAGCCAACGACCGAAAGGTTAGTATTTATTTTCCAATATCCGACGAAAAACGACTGTATTCAATTGAAAGTGCTCCCTTACACCGGGTGATTTTTAAACCGGGTGATACCATTGTCGATACAAACAATCAATCGTTGGTTATTGTACAAGTTGAACCGGAGGGTGAACTCTATATTTATTACGGGAAAGACCGGAAATTATCGGAGGCAGATCTCGGCAATGTGTCAGCCAGCCATGGTGTGGAAGACAGGCTTTTTATGGGTGACGTGGATACTCCACAAACTTTTGCCTTGCGCAGGGAAACACTGCAACACGATTATAAACGCAGATTATCGGCTGTCAATGGATTTGTGGGTGGAAGAATAGATCTTATTCCCCACCAACTTTACATTGCCCATGAGGTGAGTTCGCGATATGCTCCCCGTGTCTTGCTTTCCGATCAGGTTGGGCTTGGGAAAACCATTGAAGCTTGCTTAATCCTGCATCGCTTATTGTTGAGCGGTCGAATATCAAGGGTAATCATTCTTGTACCCGAGTCGTTGGTGCATCAATGGTTTGTAGAAGTTCTACGCCGGTTTAACCTGTGGTTTAACATTTTTGATGAAGAACGCTGTTCCTCGCTTGATGGGAGTGCACCTGATGGCAACCCTTTTCTGGATAATCAACTGATCATTTGCAGTACAGAATTTCTGTCCGGTTCGGCGAAGCGAGCCAGGCAAGCCATCACTGCCAGTTGGGATATGCTTGTGGTGGATGAAGCGCATCATCTGGAATGGTCGGTTGACAACGTAAGTCCGGATTATGCAGTGGTGGAACTATTGAGTAGGGTGGCAAAAGGATTGCTCCTTCTAACGGCTACACCGGAACAATTGGGGGAGGAAAGTCATTTTGCACGACTTCGATTACTGGATCCCATCCGATATGCGAACTTCAATGATTTCATAAATGAGACTTCCGATCCTGAAAACATTGCCGATATCGTGGAGAAACTATACCTTGGTAAAGAATTGAAGCTTAAGGATAAAAAGTTATTAACCTCCCTTTTTTCAACCGAAAGAATTCAGTCTTTTACTGAAGGAGGTGAGGCAGCTAAAGATAAACTTATTGAAGATTTACTTGACCAGCATGGTCCGGGAAGGGTATTATTCCGGAATACCCGATCGGCTATGAGTGGATTTCCCACACGAAAAGCGCAATTAATACCCATTACGGCAACCAACGATGAGGATGGATGGATAGAACGCCTGAAGAACGAATTTGCACATGAACTGATACCCCGGGAAACTCCTGACGACCAACAATACCGGTTTGAAGAAGACCCTCGTGTTCATTGGCTTTTAAGTACCTTAAAGGAACTTTATCCTGAAAAGGTATTACTCATTTGCAAGAGTAAAGAAAAAGTCCTGGCATTGGAAGAAGTCCTGGCGAGGCGTACAAATCTGAAAGCAGGTGTTTTTCACGAAGATCTTACGATTGTACAAAGGGACCGGAATGCAGCATGGTTCTCAGAACCCGATGGAGCCCAACTGCTTCTTTGTTCTGAAATAGGAAGTGAGGGACGAAATTTTCAATTCGCCCATCACCTCGTTCTATTTGACTTACCGCTGCACCCCGAATTATTGGAACAGCGCATCGGTCGCCTGGACAGGATTGGTCAAACTGAAGAGATACACATTCATATCCCTTACCTTACCAACAGTCCGCAACAGATGCTTGTCAGGTGGTTTCATGAAGGGCTCAATGCCTTTGAAGAAAATCTGGAGGGAGGAAATGAGATATTCAAATTATTCAGTGAACGGCTGTTAAGCATTATCAGTTCAACGTCATTTGAAGAGGCTTACCCGGAAATGGAAGTATTGATTGGCGAAACATCTGTCTTTAAGAAAGAACTTCAGAAAAGACTTGCTGATGGTCGGGACAGATTACTGGAAATGAATTCTTTTCGTCCAACCGTAGCAAAAAAACTGGTGGAGCAAATACGGGTAGAAGACAGTGATAAGAGCCTTGAAAATTATTTGACGAAAGTGTTCGCTCATTTCGAAGTGGAAATGGAAGACCTTGCTAACCGATCCTACTTTTTGCAACCTGCTTCGGTTATCGCAGAGGTGTTTCCCTCAATTCCTCGTGAAGGCATATCTGTTACATTCGACAGAAAACGGGCACTAAGCAGGGAAGATATCAGTTTTCTGAGTTGGGATCATCCCATTTCAACAGGTGCTGTAGATATGGTGCTAAGTTCCGGTACCGGCAGTGCCAGCTTTGGAGTGCTTCGGGATACACACAGTCCGGGTATTCTGCTTGAGATCCTTTTTGTTCTTGAAACATCGCATGAACAAAGCAACTCTGTCGACCGTTTCCTCCCCAATACACCGCTAAGGATTGTAGTGGATCATACCGGCAAAGAGGTAACTGAAACTTATTCAGTAAAAACATTTGACAAAAAGTTGACTCCCGGTATCATCGACCCATTATTGGATAATGAAACGTTAGTCGAAACAATTATACCCAATATGATATCAGCAGCAGCAAAAATCGCTGAAGAACAACGTGCAAAAGAAATAGCAAAGGGACTGAAACGCATGAATCTCACCTTACATCATGAAATAGAAAGACTGAGGATATTACAGATAAAAAACAAAAACATCAGACCCGATGAGATTCAGATAGCTCAGAATGAACAAATAACGCTGGAGACGCTCATTAATAATGCACATGTAAGGATGGATGCCATTCAACTTATAATTAAAGAGTAATTGACGACCGAAGTGTTTTGGAGTATGTTTTAAAGAGTCTGGATTTTGGAAAGGAATTAAAGCTTAAGAGTTGGAGTAATCTGCATTTTGCAATATAAAAACATATGAATGAAAAACCAATAATTGAGATTGACGGAAGAATACTATATTATGCTTTCCAGGCAGGAGGAAAAAGAATTCTTCAACATCAATCAGAAATAAATAATATCAATATTTTCCCGGTGAATGATAAAGACACCGGCACAAACCTCGCCTCCACTCTACGATCTGTCATAGATAGTACGAAACCTAACCGTTCGTACAAAAAAACAGTAAACTATATAGCTGAAGCTGCCTTAATTGGTGCACGTGGTAACTCAGGAATTATCTTTGCCCAGTTCTTGTATGGTGTAAGCCGGGAAACAGAAGATAAAAGCAGCATCTCATTATATGAATTTGTCGAAAGCATTCGCAAGTCAATCCCGTACATGTACGAAGCAGTATCCAATCCCGTGGAAGGCACAATGTTGACAGTCATTAAAGAATGGTCCGATTACATTTCAGACAAACAAATGGCTATCAACGACTTTCGTAAAATCATCGTTGAATCAATGGAAACATTGCAGAATTCATTACTCGAAACTAAACTAAAATTGAAGATTCTTCAACAGAGTAATGTGGTGGATGCCGGTGCTAAAGGATTTGTGGTATTTATAGAAGGGGTCATTGATTTCATACAAACAAAGAATATCAGGGAATTTGTTGCACAGTCGTATGTAAATATATCCCTGCTTCATACTGAGGATCAGGAAGAAGAGGAAATCCATTTCCGATATTGTACAGAAGCTGTCATGCGGAACATTCTAGTTAGCAAAGCTCAACTTCAGAAGATTCTGAGTGAATACGGTGATTCAGTCGTAGTGGCTGGATCTGACAGCCTTAGCAGGATTCATGTACATACAGACAAACCCGCTGAATTCTTTTACAGGCTGAAAGATATAGGGACCATCACCCTTCAGAAGGCAGATGACATGGTTCGGCAACACGAAGCGGCCACTCAACGCAAATGGAACATAGCACTGGTAACAGATTCAACCTGCGATTTGTCACAAGAATTGCTTGATTATTATCAGGTGTATGTACTTCCGCTGAACATCAACTTTGGCGACAACCATTTCCTGGATAAAGTAACCATTACTCCGGACCATTTTTATGATTTGCTGGAAAACAGCCCTGAGTTCCCTAAAACGTCACAAATCAATGAACGTTCGTTCACCAATCTATACTCTCATCTGGCTTCACATTACGATGCAGTCATTTCCATACATCTCACCGGACAATTTAGCGGTACGTTTCTCAACAGCGTAAAAGCGGCTGAAAAGATTTCAGCAGAATTCAACAAACCTATTTATGTCATCGATTCGAAAACACTTTCCGGAGCCTTGGGATTGCTGGTATTGCGTGCAGCAAAACTCATAGATGCAGGGTTACCAATTGAAAGCATTATCGAAAGCATAGAGAAACAGAAGAGCGACGCTAAAATCTTTGTTAGTGTCAAGGATTTAAAATATATGATGAAAGGCGGCAGGGTATCCAGACAAAAGGGGTTTATTGCCAACCTGTTAGGAATAAACCCGATCGTTTCGATGGATAGTAACGGCAAATCCGTATTATTCGGGCAAACTTTCAGCCAACAAGCTAATATCAATAAAGTCATGAAGCATGTTGAAAAAATCAGTTCCGGAAAAACTGTCTGGAATTATACCGTTCTGCATGCCCATAATTTGAAGGGGGCACAAATTTATGCGGACAGAATGTTCTTATTGACCAATAAAAAGCCTGTTTCAGTGGTGGATATTTCACCGGTCATTGGAATGAATGCAGGCAATGGAACAATAGCAGTCTCTTTGTTGTTTGAGTAATAAAATATTTCATAAAAATTATGAGTCCATTATATCTGAAGGGATTATTACTGATTTTTAGCTTAATGACCACGTTGTGGGTCATTAGTGTGATCCTTAAAAATGTAAGCATCGTGGATATGTTTTGGGGTATGGGTTTTGTGATCGTGAATACATTTTATTTTTTAAACACTGAGACAACACTCTCCAAAATTATTTTATTCATCCTGGTTACATTATGGGGGCTGAGGCTTTCAATTTACCTGGCATGGAGAAACATTGGCAAGCCTGAAGACTTTCGTTATCAGGAATTCAGGAAGAAGTATGGTGATAAAAACTACTGGTGGATCAGCTATTTTCAGACATTCCTGCTTCAGGGTATTTTAATGGGTATTATCTCGCTACCATTGCTTGGCGTAAATTTATATGCGACTTCCAAAAGCTTAACCGTACTGGATTACCTTGGAATAGTGATATGGATTATCGGCTTTGTTTTCGAAGCAGGTGGTGACATGCAATTGGTCCGGTTTAAAAAGGACAAATCGAATAAAGGAAAAGTGCTGGATAAAGGATTCTGGCGTTACACCCGTCACCCTAATTACTTTGGGGACGCGGCAGTATGGTGGGGATTTGGATTACTCTGCCTGTCAGTAGGAAGTTATTGGCTAGTGGCCGGGTCTGTTATTATGACCTTACTAATTATCAAAGTATCCGGGGTTGTTTTACTCGAAAAAACATTAAAAGATCAAAAACCCGAATACCGGGATTACATACAGAAAACAAGCTCTTTCTTACCTTGGTTTCCAAAGAATTTATGAATTATGAATTATATAACTAACAATATATGGTTAATTCTCTTTGTAGCATGGGGGTTACCATTGAGCATTTATCGCAGCAAATTCCGTAAACTGGTCTATCAGACTGACAGTTGGATTATCAATATTAAACCGGTTTTCTTGAAGGAAATGAAAGGTTTAGTAGGAAATCTGTTTCCGGACAATCGAAGATACTTGAAATTCAGGGATTTCTACAGGGTCTATCTCGGTATTTATCTTCTTCTGTTTTCCCTTTATTTTAATTTAGCGGCTAAATCGGAAACTACAAAATCCAGCAATATGAATGGAGTAAGCGTTGGGAGTACCGTACCCTCATTCGCACTAAAGGATCAAAATGGTCAGGTGTTCAACTTCGACTCTGTCAAAGGGAAGAATAACCTGGTGATTTATTTCTATCCGAAGGACGATAGTCCGGGTTGTACGAAGGAAGCTTGTTCTTTTCGTGATCAATTTGATGTCTTCAAAAAAGAAGATGCTTTGATCATCGGGATAAGTGGACAGTCAGTTAAAAGTCATCTGGAATTTGCAAAGAAACACCGGTTGAACTACACTTTGCTGGCAGATGAAGGTAATAAGGTTCGTAAAATGTTCGGGGTACCCACCAGTTTTTTTGGACTTCTTCCGGGACGGGTCACTTATGTGGTGAACAAACAGGGGAAGGTTGTATTTATTTTCAATTCACAAATGAATACAGATAAACATATTGAAGAAGCTTTGCGAATTCTAAAACAGTTGAAATGAAAACCTGGGTTGAAATTGGCATACTTATCGTTGCCTATCTGTTGGGATCTGTTCCGTTTGGGTATATTTTCTCCAAGAGATTAGCAGGTATTAATATCCGTGAACATGGAAGCGGAAATACAGGCTCCACAAATGTGGGCCGTATTGCGGGAAGAAAAGCAGCTATTTTCACCCAGCTATGTGATATGCTCAAGGGTATGTTGCCAGTCAGTTTGATCTTGTATTTGCAGTATGGCAATATTTATAATTTCGATAAATTCTTTATTTATGCAGTGGGATTATCAACAATTCTCGGCCATAACTTTAGTATTTTTCTAAAGTTCAAAGGAGGAAAAGGGGTTAATACTACCTTGGGAGCTTCCGTATTGATAGCACCTATCTCCGTTTTTGCTTCAGTAATCGTCTATTTTCTGGTAAAATGGCGTTCAGGGTATGTTTCCCTGGGGTCATTATTTTTAGCCTTTACTCTCACCCTCACTGATCTGATCATTCATCCTGTCTCAGACCTTTTCTATTACCTGCTTACCTGTACGGCACTCATTGTATTAATGCATTTCCCGAATATCAAAAGATTAATGGAAGGTACAGAACACAAGGTTAAATGAAAGGTCAAATTAAAACAGATACATAGGTGTCATTAAATTAAATCTGTCTATTTAAAAATGGATTATGAAAATAGCCGTAACCGGATCTCATAGAACCGGGAAAACTACATTGATCGAAAAATTAAACGAAGCACTTCCGGAATATACTTGTAAAGAAGAAGCTTATTATGAATTAGCAGCAAATGGTCATGTTTTTTCTGAAGTTCCCGGGATTGAAGATTATCTATTACAACTTGAGTATTCGATAACCAACATTACAACCAGTAGGGATAACGTTATTTTTGACAGGTGTCCGATAATATGCTGGCCTACATTAACGCAGCTAATGAATTTGAAAACTTTGATATTCGATCGCTTTATCAAAGGGTTCTGAATGTAATGACTGAAATTAACCTTCTGATATTTTAGAAGAACCTGACAGAATAGGGTGTCCTGAATCAGACTTGCCGGTGCTCAGAAAACAAGTAAATGAGATTTTAAATGATTGGATATGGGATCTTAATATTGATGTTATTGAAGTTTCAGGTTCGTTGAAAGAACGACAAAATCAAGTCTTGGAGCATTTATCCAAAATCAAATCCTATTAGAAATGGATTTTTTTTGATCGATACTAACTGAAAACTGCCCATTGGGGTTAAAAACCAATACATGGTCATAATGTTCATCAAAAAAACTCTTAACGGTACTTCGTACTCTTTTAAGGTTATTTCGTCGGTAGCATTCCAGACTTAGAATACCAGTCTAAAAATTAAATGACAGATAATTTAAATTGCTGAATTATTCGAATTTACCGCCCCACGCCCCTTCAGGGGATGTTAAGAACGCTATACTGAGACTTGGTAGTCTTAGATGATCGAAAATATAGGAGACGATGGTAATTCACATCCACTTCAGGGGCTTGGGCGGTTAGTTTCTTAAGAGTTTCAATTATTTCCAAAGATATCTTCGGCATTCAGAATCAGATCAACATATTGTGCTCTTTTATATACAAATGGATTTTTGTTGAGCTTATTTTTAGATAGTTTACCTTTAAAGTCATCCAAGCTGTGATAGTTCTTTAATTCCATCCAATCTTCAATTTCAGTCTTCATTTTACTGATTTGAGAAATGCCATTTATATACAGGGTGCTTACTACCTGAACGCTGGATGCGCCTGATAGCATCAGTTTAATGGCATCGGCACCGGTAAATATTCCATGACTGCTGCATATATCGGCTTTGATATTTTGATACAATAGCCCGGCAAACCTCAATGATTTTTTATAGTCACCGTGATTACTGAAATTATATTTTTTGATATGTTTCTCGTATACTATGTCGATATCGGGCTGGAAAAAAGAATTAAATAGTACAAAAGAATCGACTCCGGCTTTATCAAGTTTTTTAATCAGATTCAAGGGATTGGTGTAGTCAGGTCTTTCTGGCTTGTGACTTGTGTGACATAAAGGCCTGCGGCCTTTATGTTACACCTTGATCTTGCCCAGACTCGACACCACTTTCATGCCGATGGCGATCCAGATGGCGCAACCGACAAAAATACCC
>CAIYOZ010000142.1 GCA_903927945.1 uncultured Bacteroidales bacterium
ATGAAAGGTTCGTTCCTGAAGCACATTCGCCGCGATGGCAAGAAAGTGATGCTGAAGGGGGAAGTGCTGGAGCATCAACTGGCAGTGGAATATATCCTGGGAATCCTTACCAGCGAGAAACACGGTGCCATTAAATCACTGGAAGAAATTAACGCTGTGGGTCACAGGGTAGTTCACGGTGGTGAAAAATTCAACACCAGCGTATTGATTACCGAAGAGGTGATTCAAAAGATCGTCGAATGCATTGACATAGCTCCGTTGCATAACCCGCCAAATCTAGCCGGTATCAATGCCATCAACGAATTGTTGCCTTCGGTGCCTCAGGTGGCGGTATTCGACACTGCATTCCATCAAACCATGCCCGAATATGCCTACATGTATGGCATTCCATATTCACTCTACAAGAAATACGGCATTCGCCGCTACGGGTTTCACGGAACGAGTCACCGCTTCGTGTCAAAACGTGCCTGTGAGTTCTTAGGGCTGGATTATAATAATACGAAGATGATCACTGCCCATATTGGCAACGGAGCATCGGTCACCGCCATTGCAAACGGGAAATCAGTAGATACTTCCATGGGCTTTACTCCCATCGAAGGGTTGATGATGGGAACCCGCTCGGGTGATGTGGATTTAGGCGTGGTCACATTCCTGATGGAAAAAGAAATGATCGGCTCAGCCTCTGTATCCACCCTGTTCAACAAACATAGCGGGGTTTTGGGTGTTTCGGGTATTTCGTCCGATATGCGCGACGTAGAGAACGCGATGCATGAAGGAAACGAACGGGCCAAACTTGCCTGGGATATGTATGAATACCGGATAAAGAAATACATCGGTTCCTACGTTGCTGCACTTGGTGGCGTGGATGTGATTGTATTTACAGGAGGGGTGGGAGAGAACCAAACCCCAACCCGCGAGTATGTATGCAAGGGATTAGGATTTATGGGTGTGAAAATTGATAATGAACTCAATGCCCGCTCCCGTGGAAAAGAAGTGCTGCTCAGTACTCCCGAATCAACCGTGAAGGTAGTGGTAATCCCAACCGATGAAGAATATATGATTGCCTCGGATACCTTGGAGATCGTTGAAAAACTTTAAAAAAATAAGATTTTGATTGTTCATAAAAACGCCCGGCATTTATAGTGCCGGGCATTTTTATTTATCGGGTATTCGATTCATATCACTTGGAGTTCCATATCATTCAAAAAAAAAGGGATGACGAAGGCTTATACTATGCCCTTTCTCTTATCAGTCTGTACAGTAACTCCTGCGAACCTCCTGAGAGAGTCTTTATAAAAAAAAGACTCACCGGATTAGAAATACTTATGAAATGCATTCATAAAGTATATCTATATAGATATGTCTTTACTATGTGTTACATATGTATTATATATGTATTATGTATGCATTATCTAAAGACTCTCTCAGGAGGTTCGCAGGAGTTTCCCTACAGGTAGTATACAGAATGGAAGGACAATGACAATGGAAACAAGGCTCAATCATCCAGCCTTATCTCCCTGAATCCGTCGGGAAAAGGGAACTGTGAGATACATCAGTGATTCTTATAAATGATTCAGCTTCCACTGGTGTGGAAGTAATTAATTAACCAATCGACTAATTGACTAATCGATGTGTCGAAGAAGCAACAGTTTCAATAATTTGAATTAATTTTGCGACCGCTAAGGGTATGTGGTTGCATGAACAATAGAATCCTTTCATTCGATGAGAAATTAGAATTATGGAAATAGGAATACTGATAGTAGGAATTGTGGCTGGAATCATGTCCGGCTTGTTTGGCATTGGTGGAGGTATTATCATGGTACCTTCGTTGATAGCCTTTTTCGGTATGGAGATGCTCAATGCCAATGCCACCTCCCTGGCTGCAATGTTGCTGCCGGTAGGAGTGTTGGGGGTGGTGGCATTTTACAAAGCGGGTTACATCAATCTTCGTAATGCTTTTTGGATATCACTGGGCCTCCTGTCAGGCTCTTTCTTTGGGGCTGAGCTGGCAGTGTCGGTGGACGTGAAAGTGCTCTCTAAAATGTATGCGGCCTTCCTGCTTTACGTAGCGGTGGGCTATCTGGATATACCAAAATTACTGCGCGGTAAAAAGCACCCGAAAATAGCGAATCCCGTGGGTGGGGAAAAGATACTTTATCCCTTTTGGCAGTTTATACTATTGGGAATCTTTGCAGGTGTCATAGCCGGGTTATTTGGCAAAGGTGGCGGACTGGTGATCGTACCCATGCTTATAAAATTCTTTAAGTATGATGCCAAGGCAGCCTCGGCTACTTCGTTGGCAGCCTTGCAGCTTCCCGTTGGGCTACCCAGTGTGATCGTGTATGCCCAGGCGGGTTACCTGAACTGGGCCTATGCAGGATTGATGGCAGCGGGGATAGTCTTCGGGGTATTCTTTGGCACCAAACTGGCGATCAGGCTCCCACCCACCATGTTTAAAAAGGTGTATGCCTTTTTCCTGCTGGGGGTGGCGGTGTATATGGTGTATAAATACCTGTGATTTATTAATTGTAAAAGATATAAAAAAGGAAGTTGTTGAGAAACAGCTTCCTTTTTTGATTCATATATTGAAACATTATAATCCTGTAATTGTTGAAGCAGGTACTACCCGTTGAATATAAACAGTGCTGTTAATGATGGTGTAAATGATTGTCATTTTCTTATAGTTTAATCTTCTAACTTTGACACCATACTGTAAGAAGTATTGATGTGTTTGTAATGGAAATGGTTCGGCATTGTTCATTAACCGATTAATCTCTTTATACAATCCTCTAAGATATTTTACTGCTGTTGCAGGTGATTTGTATTCAAATCTGATCGTATTGGATAAATCAATAATATCTTCTTTTGCAGCATCTAAAATAATCAGGGCATACTTACTCATAATTTTCGAACATCACATTTATAATGTTCACTCAGTATATCATAACATTCTTCAAATACTTCATTCAATGTATAAGTCTTTTGTCCGGCTATTTCTTCGGGCAAGGGATATTCTATTTTTGCCACTCTAGGGTGTTTTTCCACTTCCTTCAATAAACGCCTTCCGGTTGGAGTGGTAATATCTATTTTTACTTTTATAATTCCCATGACAATTAAATAATTTTGTTTGTACAAAGATATAGTATTTTTTATTCGTTGATCCAATTAAAGATACAGATCTTTATATATCATAACGTAAAGTTTTTGCATGGTTTTATTCTACAACGATTATTCAATAATTGTTTGTATTTTTACAAAGTCATTTAGTTGTTCTAATCCTGATATTATGGCTAATTCAACTTCCCCTTCATTTGCTTCTTACCGGTTCACTTCGCTGGATATCTTTCGCGGCCTCACAATATGTTTTATGATTATCGTCAACACTTCCGGTAACGGAGACACCACCTTCTGGCCGCTGAAGCATGCCGACTGGAATGGCTTTACACCCACCGACCTGGTATTCCCTTCGTTCTTATTTGCCGTGGGGAATGCCCTGAGTTTCGTCATGAAAAGGTGGCAAACTATGACGCAACAGGAAGTATTGTTCAAAATACTGAAACGTACCGCCCTTATCTTTCTGGCAGGCTACCTGATGTACTGGTTTCCATTCTTTAAGATAGATGCCCAGTCACATTTAATGCTAAGGCCTATCGATAATACCCGTATCATGGGAGTGTTGCAACGGATAGCCTTGTGTTATGGCATTGTGGCTTTAATGGTGTATTATCTGGGAACTAAGAAGACCATCTGGCTGGGCGTGATATCTTTATTGGCATACTGGGCATTATTACTCATTTTTGGAGAACCCGGCGCTGAATTCACCAAACACGGGAATGCCGTGCTGAGGCTGGACACTTTGCTCTTAGGAACGAATCACCTGTACAGGGGGGAGGGTTTTCCGTTTGATCCGGAAGGTGTATTGAAGTTCGATCATTTTACTCCCGACCGGTATGATATTATCGGGGCAGTGGTGGCGTTGATCGGGGTATGCATTATTTATTATGCACCGAGATAAATAATACTCAACTTAATAATAGTCTGTTTTAAATGAACAGCAGTTTAACTACCTCATTCGTTCCGACCCCGCTGCGTCCAATCTAAGCAATGTAAAGAGCAAAATGGTAAAACCCCAGAGGGAGGACCCTCCATAGCTAAAAAAGGGCAAAGGAATGCCAATAACGGGCATTATTCCCAGCACCATGCCAACGTTTATCATCAAGTGGAAAAAGAATATACTTGACACGCAATACGCATAGACCCGGCTAAAGGGATCGTATTGCCGTTCTGCTATTTTCAGGATGCGCATAAGCAGCAACCAATAGACGAACAATACAAGTGTTGAACCCACGAAGCCATGTTCTTCACCTACCGTACAGAAAATAAAATCAGTATCTTGCTCGGGTACAAATTTTAGTTTAGTCTGAGTACCATTCAAAAAACCTTTTCCCCAAAAACCACCCGAACCAATGGCTATCTTGGACTGGTTCACGTTGTAGCCTGCACCCAATGGCGCATTTTCCATGTTCAGCAGTACTTTGATACGAACCTGCTGATGATCCTCCAACACTTTGGTGAATAAATAATCGCAAGAAAAACTGAATACCACTGATCCTAAGGAAAAAAGGATCAGAAACCAGTATTTTTTATAACGGTTAAAAAGTTCGATAAACATCCAATAAATGCAAGATACTACCACTGTAAAAATGGCTACATTATTGTAATTCAGATGATACCAGATATTTAATATGTACGATCCAATACCAATAAACACAACACCAAGCAGCAAAAAAACTGCTTCTCTACGGTCTCTACCCAGGAAAAAGGCGTATACGAACTGAACCAACAAGATTAAACTCATTCCAAGGATCATACCGAGTGTTCCATGGTCAACCTGAATGGGTACAATACTCAATTTTATAATGGTGATAAAGAGCATGACTGCAAAAGTGCCAATCAGCAGGATGATGCCATTCATGCCTTCCCTGTAAAGCATTAGCAGAAACGCAAGATACACCAAGGCGGTTCCTGTTTCGTTTTGCAATACAATCAGGATAAAAGGAATAAAAATAATGAGTCCCACCGGAAATAAATCTTTCCATTCTTTAAGTTTGTAATTATAGGAACTCATGTATTTCGAAAGGGCCAGTGCCGTTGCCATTTTAGCTAATTCAGCCGGTTGAAAACTTACAGGACCCATGACAAGCCATGAACGCGAGCCTTTTACATCCCGTGCCACAAATATCGTGATAATAAGCAGTAAAACTGCACCAATGTAAATAAACCAGGCAAAGATGTTATACATTTTCGCATCGATTAATAACAATACACCGCCTATCGCGAAAGCAGTCATGATCCATATGAACTGTTTTCCGGCCCGTTGGCTGAAATCAAAGATACTGGCCTGGTCGAAGTTATAGCTGGCACCATATATGCTCACCCAACCCATGACCACCAACACAACGTAAAGAAACACCGTTGTCCAGTCCAATGCGTATTTTATACTAACGTTCTTGTACATCGTAGTTTGTGACTATATTGATTACTCGTTCCTGAAGGTCGGTACGTGTTATTTTCCCTTTGAGGTATTGTTCCACCAGCAAACTGAATATTGGAGCAGCGTATTCGGAACCAAAGCCGGCATTTTCAACAACCACTGCTATTGCAATTTTAGGGTTTACCCTTGGCGCAAAACCAACAAAAATGGAGTGAGGTTTACCATGGCTGTTATCAGCAGTACCGGTTTTCCCACACATATCCAGTCCTTCAATTTTAGAAGCCCTTGCTGTTCCGTTTTCAAATACACGCCACATTGCTTCGAACACGATGGGAAAATACTTTTTATCCACTTTGCAAAAGTGGTTTTTTTTCAACATCGAATCACACTTGTTCAGGTGTGGCGTGATATAATGTCCCTCGTTGGCTATGGCGCACATTAGGTTGGCCATTTGCAATGGAGTAGCCAATACCTCACCCTGACCGATTGCATTTGAACGGATGGTAATGGCCCGCCATCCATTATCAGCCCGGTACACTCTATTGTAGTATTTTTGAGTTGGAATATTTCCACGTGATTGTTCGTAGATATCTCCATCTTTAAATTTTTCACCGAGCCCAAAACTCTTTACTCGATCAACCCACTCGTCATAGTTATTTCTAAAAAAGATATTCCGTTTTCCATATCCATCCTTTTCCAACGTTACCCGGAAGGCATTCCAGAAATAGGGGTTACAACTTTCCTGGACGGCACTGAGCAAACTTACCGGTGAACCGTGATGGTGAGTACATTTTATAGGATATGATTCCGGCCCATTACAAGGAAACATCGTATGTTCGTTAATTCCTCCCATTTGCTGCAGCACCAATGCCTCCAGGGTCTTGAAAGATGATCCTGGTGAATACTGAGCCTGGGTGGCACGATTTATCAGTGGTTTTGTAGGATCATGGAGAAGTTGTACATAATTTTTCGATCGTTGACGACCTACTAAAATTGAAGGATCGTAGGTTGGATTTGAGACCATGGCCAGTATTTCACCTGTAGAAGGTTCGATAGCAACTACGCTACCCACTTTTCCGGTCAATAGTTTTTCTGCCAGGATTTGTAATTTAGCATCAAGTGTCAGTGTTAAATTCTCACCGGCTTTTGGTGCTATATCTTCCTTCCCGTTTTCGTATTTTCCTTTGATTCTTCCTTTGGCATCACGCAGAAGTATTTCCACTCCTTTTTCTCCACGAAGCTGCTCCTCGTAAGTATATTCTATGCCATCACGTCCTGCAAAATCACCCTGTTTATAATAGTCATCGTTATCAAGTTTTTTTTGCGACACTTCACCGGTGCTTCCGAAAACATGGGCAGCAATAGGAAAGGCATACTCCCGTAAAGTACGGTTTTGAATATAAAAACCTGGAAATTTGTACATGGATTGCTGAATGGTGGCAATGTCTTCGATTCCCAACTGAGTCATGAAAAGTTGCGGTGTATAAGAAGAATACCCCGGATTCTTTTTATAATCCTTTAAATCGGCGATCCTGTTGATAAAGAATTGTTTCTCGATGTTTAATGCCTTACAGAAAGCTGTTGTATCCAGCCCCCTGATTTCGCGCATGATTAATGCAATGTCATAAGCTGGTTTATTATAAACCAACAATGTATGCTTCCGATCGTATATAAGTCCACGCGGGGGGAATTGTGTTTTTTTCAGAAAAGCATTACTATCCGCTCCGTTTTTATATTTCGTATCGATAACCTGAATGGTAAACAACCTCAGGATATACACCACAATCAGAGCCGACATGATGATTGAAATCACATATCTTCTGTTTTGAAGCGTATCGTTAATCATAATTTATTTTGTTTTTAGGGATTGAATACCCAAAATCAGTAATACAGTTACCAGCGAACTCAGTAAGATCTTTGCTAACATGATCCAAAAGTGGGTAAAAGAAAAAGCTTCCAGCATAAATAACGTAGAATGATGAATTAACACCAAAACAATAACATATTTTACATATGCACTGACTCCGAAAGTATGGAACGAAGGCGTCGGGTTGTTACCTTCTTCGATGTTCGTAAATAATTTTATGATTCCGTTCCTATAGAATGCAACAAATACGGTGGCGAAAGCATGCATTCCAATGGTGTTGGAAAAGACATCAATGGTAAGCCCCAGAACAAATGCCAGCAAAAGCAAAAACCAACGAGGCATTTGTACAGGAAGGGCAAGTATGAATAATATATACAGGTAAGGATTAATATACCCCAAAAATTGGATATTGTTCAGTACCAATACCTGAAAAAGCACCAGTAAGATAAAACGGAATATATTCTGAAGTACTGTAGGCATCCTATTAATTTACGATTTATGATTACGATTCACGATTTACAATCCGAATTCTTTTATTGTAAATTGTAAATAATAAAATAGTAAATGATTTTTATTCTTCCGATTTCTTTTCCAACTCTTTTTGTTCCTGAAAATTCAAATAATTAATCACTTTCACATGCGAAAGTGTCCTGAAATTAACTGCCAGTTTTACTTTTATTCTGTAATAGGCATCACTTTCCTTGATTTTAAAATCCTCTACGGCACCTACGGGTATTCCTTCGGGAAAAGTACTCGTCAGACCACTTGTAATCAAGGTGTCTCCCAGGGCAAGCTCCACATGCCTTGCAATATCAGTCAGGTTTGCATAACGGTAATCTTCTCCCGACCAGAGCAGACCACCACTATAGTTAGTTCGTTTAAATTTACAGCTAATCTGTATCTTAGGATTCAAAATCGGTATCACCACCGAAAATCTTGTTGATACCGTTTTTACTATTCCCACTACGCCCTCATCACTGATGACTCCCATATCCATTTTGATCCCATCGACAGCCCCTTTATTCAACGTAATATAGTTTAAGAGCTTGTTGGTCGAGCTATTAATGACTTTAGCCGAAATGAACTGATATTCCATTTCGGGTGGTATCCTGAAATGAATTGAGTCTGAAGCTTCCGGTTTTAGAGTAGACAACTTGTTTTGCAAGTTGATAATTTGATTTTTAAGGGCAGTATTTTCTTCGGACAGGTTATTATTTGCGGCACGCAATTTAAAGAATTCCACGACTGAATTACTCCATTCGTACATCCCCGATACCATTGAATTGCTTGATGAAAGGAAGACACTTTTTTGATACTCTTGATTTTTTATTATCAACGTAAAGGAGATTATTTCTAAGAATAGAAATAAAAACACAACACTGTATTGAATTAAAAAATTAATGAGATTCTTCATGATGCGTAGGGAAGCACAGAGAAAAAAAGAGTTTATTGAACAAAAATTTCGATAAACGCACCGTTTTAGTGTGTTTATCGAAATCCAAATTTAGTTTTATCGAATCAGGAATGAAAACTTATCTACATTTTTCAATGCGATTCCTGTTCCACGCGCTACAGCCCGCAACGGATCTTCAGCAATATGGAATTGTATGTTCAGCTTGTCGGTTAATCGTTTATCCAATCCGCGAAGCAAAGCGCCGCCACCGGCTAAATAAATTCCCCGTTGAACGATATCGGCATACAATTCAGGTGGAGTCTGTTCCAAGGCACTCAGTATAGCTGCTTCAATTTTCGAAATCGATTTTTCAAGGCAGTGTGCAATTTCCTGATAGGATACCGGAACCTGCATCGGCAAGGCGGTCATTCTATTGGGTCCATGAACAATATAATCCTCTGGAGCATCTTCCAGGTCGGTCAATGCTGCACCTACATTTATCTTGATTAATTCAGCGGTACGTTCACCCACTTTAATGTTGTGCATCCGTCCCATATATTCCACGATATCCAGGGTCAAGTCATCACCTGCAATACGAATGGATTTATTAGAGACAATACCTCCAAGAGAAATTACAGCAATTTCGGTAGTTCCACCGCCGATATCAACAATCATACACCCATTGGGAGCTTCCACATCAATACCAATACCGATAGCAGCAGCCATTGGTTCGTAAATCATGTATACTTCACGTCCACCGGCATGTTCCGAAGAGTCACGAACGGCACGGATTTCAACTTCAGTACTTCCTGAAGGAATACAAACCACCATTTTAAGGGTAGGAGAGAAGAGGTGATTTTTAGTGGGTATCATTTTTATCATACCACGGATCATTAATTCTGCAGCATAAAAATCGGCAATTACACCATCACGTAGAGGACGAACAGTTCGAATTCCTTCGTTTTCTTTCCCCTGCATCTGACGAGCTTTTTCACCGATGGCAATTAGTTTATCGGTTCGTTTGTCCAACGCTACCACAGAAGGTTCATCAACCACAATCTTATCATTGTGTATGATAATCGTGTTGGCAGTTCCTAAGTCAATAGCTATTTCTTGTGTGAATGAAAATAGTCCCATTTTCTTAATTTATTTCAGATTTATTTTATTATCTATTGTCAAAATTATCAGTTCTACTAATTTACCTTGTTCTTAGTAAATCGTAAATCATTAAATTGCAAATATCTTAGTGTTTAAAATGACGATACCCGGTGGTAACCATAGATACGCCTGTTTCATTACAACTTTCTATTGAAAGTTTATCGTTGATGGAACCTCCGGGTTGAATGACAGCTGTTATTCCTGCTTCCGATGCAATTTGAACACAGTCGGGGAAAGGGAAGAAAGCATCCGAAGCCATGACTGCTCCGTTTAAATCAAAATTAAATGCCACTGCTTTATCAATTGCTTGTTTCAAAGCATCTACACGTGAAGTCTGACCAACACCACTGGCATACATTTGTTTGTTTTTCGCAAAAACTATGGCATTCGATTTAGTATGTTTCACAATTTTATTGGCAAACAATAAATCCTCGATCTCTTGCGAAGTAGGTGCTTTTTCAGTCACTACCTTCAAGTCGTCAGCTGTCTCAGTATGCGTATCTTTATCCTGCATCAAAACCCCATTCAGCAATGAACGGAATTGTTTGCCTTTTGATTTTGCTTCTTTTAATATCAGGATAATTCTGTTTTTCTTCTGACTCAGAATTTCAATGGCTTCCAGGTCATAATCAGGGGCTATCACCACTTCAAAGAAAATTTTATTCATTTCCTCAGCAGTAGCTTTATCAATCACTGCATTTGTAATCAATACTCCACCGAATGCTGAGACCGGATCGCCAGCCAATGCTGCTTTCCAGGCATCTACAAGTACCGGACGTGAAGCAATCCCACAGGCATTGTTATGTTTGAGAATGGCAAAAGTAATATCTTCGAAATCGTTCATCAGGTTTATGGATGCATCAATATCGAGTAGGTTATTATAGGAAATTTCCCTTCCCTGAAGTTGTTCGAACAAGTCTTCGAATTTGCCGAAGTAAACACCTTTTTGATGAGGATTTTCTCCATATCGAAGAATCTTAGCATCGTTTTCACTATAACGGAAAGCACTTTGGTCCTGCCCATCGAAATAATTAAAAATGGCTGAATCGTAGTGTGATGAAACTGCAAAAGCTTCTTTAGCAAACCATCTGCGTTCTTCCAGGGAAGTTTCAGCACCATTGGCAGTGATAATTTCCAATAGTGGTTCGTATTGATCCTGAGAAGCAACAATCACGACATCACTATAATTTTTAGCTGCTGCCCGAATCAATGATATGCCGCCAATATCAATTTTTTCAATCGTAGTTGGTTCATCAGCACCTGCTGCCACGGTGGCTTCGAATGGGTATAAATCGACAATGACAAGATCAATTTCAGGAATTTCATATTCTTCAATCTGCTCTTTGTCTTTTTCATTATCCCTACGTGAAAGGATTCCTCCAAATACTTTTGGGTGTAATGTTTTTACACGTCCTCCTAATATGGAAGGATAGCCGGTTAAGGTCTTCAACGGCCTGGCATGGAATATTAAGTGATTCAATAAAGGATTGGGTTCCTCCGGTAGAGATAAATTCAACTCCTTCCGAGTACAATTTTTGAATAATTATATCTAGTTTATCCTTGTGATAAACAGAAACTAAGGCTCTTTTGATTTTCTTTTTTTCCATATTCGGTTTTACGTTTATTTATGGGATGCAAAACTACAAAAAATTCCTTGTTTTATCACATAAAAAATTGATTGATTTTAACCTCTTATCAAATTTAATAAGTTGATACAGAAATACACTAAATAAATGGGGAAATGAATTTCACATTATTTCGGTTAAAATGGGATTTGTGCTACTTGAAATTTCTATAAGCTTGATCACTCTGTAAAGAAATAATGTAATATCCTTACTTTTTATCCCCCGATATTGTTTCAATGGAACTGAACCTTGTTTACATCTAATCGCCACCATATCTATGCCTGTTCAGTACTGAGTCATATATAACCAAGGGATAACCAAGGGATAACCTACATATAACCCAGGGATAACCCATATTTATATATGTATAGATTATCCCCAGGTTATCCTTTGATTATTCTTGGTTATAATATCTTTTTACCTAAACTCAGTAGTGAGTTGGATACGGCGAGGGTGACCATAGGTAGCAGGTGGAAAGCAGTTTTAGGATGAATTGATTGTCTGTTCATGAAACAGGTTTACTACAACGCATACAAAATTCAGGATGAAGAACCATTACAACTATTTAACAGGGTTAATGATTTATGCTAAATTATTTTATATCTTTGCGTTAAATTCATCCAAGAACCTAATTTAATTCATCCGAATAACATGAAAAAATTATTTTTGCTACTCCTGGTCATTTTGCCCGCCATAGTCAGTGCACAAGACATTATTTATACAAAAAACAAACAACTGATTAATTGTAAGATCATTGAAATAGGCCTTGTTGAGGTAAAGTATCAGATCCCTGAGAAATACAAAGAAGTGGTCATGGTGATAGCGAAGGATGATATTTCAAAAATCAAATACGAGAATGGTGAGGAACAAGCTTTTGTAAACGAGATGTATGATAAGAAATCGTATGCAGACAATAAACGAAACGCCATTAAGTTTCATGTTTTTTCACCGTTGTACGACTATTTGGGTGTAAGTTATGAGCGCAGTTTAAGACCTGGTCAGAGCATAGAGGGAACTCTGGGGATAATAGGGATAGGATACAATCCGCTGGGGGTTAATCCGGAAGGTGTGTTTGCAAAATTAGGGTATAAGTTCATTAAAAGCCCGGATTTCTACCTGAGAGGAATGCAATATGCCCATCTCTTAAAAGGGACTTATTTTAAACCCGAGATTGCTTTGAACACTTATTCTATTAAAGAAAACACATATGATTATAATTCAATGAGTTATAATACAACGCGGAAAGGCATATTTTCAGGTGCTTTTTTATTAAATGTTGGTAAACAATGGGTTTTTGACAACAGGTTTGCCGTCGATTTTAGTATTGGTTTGGGTTATGGAATTACCTCCCGGGGTAAAGATGATTATACAGCTGTCACCTCCCAATATGGTTTTATCGTTGATCCGAATAGTGGCCTGGCTTATACCAGTAATTTTAAAGTAGCCTATTTATTTTAATGGATACCTTAAATATCAACCAAAAGAGGCAAAGGAGCATATCACTCGATTGCCTCTTTTACTATCTTAAACGACTTTTCCAGCTTCAGCATTTCTGTGGACATGAATTGATAGAATTCCATCCATTGAATTCGACGGTGTAGGTCTATGTCCTTTTTCTGAGTATAAATCCTGGATACTTCAGTGCCGCATTCCCGAATAAATGATGCGTCCCAGATTAATCCTCCGGGAAATTGTTTTTCAAGGGTTGCTTTATAAAGTACAAAACTTTCATACTTCTCCAGGCGTAATGTCGCATTTGAGAGATTAATCTCCAGGATGACCGAAGCCCCGCTACGGGTTGCGTCAAACTTCATCTCCACACCTTTCATCTTGGTATTATAGAGCATAAACTTACTCTTACGTCGCTTGAGTGCCGGTATATTGCTGCAATAAATACCAAATCCTTCCCAAAAATCCTTTTTTAGTTGTTTTAATTCCTCTTTGCTATACATCTTGTTTTCTAAATACCTCAAACCTATCGAATCCTGGTGAGTTCAGTTTAATTTAACTTGCTATTTGATAATTTTATAAAGGTTCCCCGGCAAACATTTCACCAATCCTTTAAATTCTATTTCCAGCAGGATCGATGAAATTCTACTGATTGGTTGGGAAAGTTTTAAAGCCAGTTCATTGATCTGTAAACCATCAGGGCTTTGACGTAAGTTGACAATGATTTCCTTCTCCGCTTCTGATAGATCCTGAAATAATGAGGTCTGAACGAACGATACAGTCTGGGAATCTTTCTTTTCCCAGTTCATAAATCGTATAATATCTTCTGCTGATTCAATCAAGGAAGCTTTATTATTTCTAATCAATGCATTGCAACCTCCCGACATTTCATCAGTCACGCGTCCGGGAAATGCAAATACGTCCCGGTTATAATCATTGGCCATTTCAGCAGTGATCAAAGCACCCCCTTTTACACCGGATTCAACTACCACAATAGCATCACATAAACCGGCAATGATTCTATTTCGTTGAACAAAATTCTGACGGTCAGGGTTCGTCTGGCTTAAATACTCAGTCAATAATGCTCCTTTTTCCACCATCCTGACTGCTGTTGACCGGTGTACTTCAGGATATATTCTATCCAAACCGTGACCAATGACTCCAATAGTCGACAGGCCTGTTTCCAGTGCAGATTTATGGGCAGTAATATCAACTCCATATGCCAGCCCACTGACAATGACAAGGTTTTGCTGAATACTGCCTAAGTCAGTAATTAATTTCTTGCAATTCTCTTTTCCGGTTTCTGTGGCATTCCTGGTCCCTACTATTCCTATAAATTTTCCTTCATTTAAATTGCAATTCCCTTTTGAATAAATCATTATGGGCGAGTCAGGGCATTCTTTCAATCGATACGGATACTCCGTATCTGTGAAGAAGTTGGCCTGTATTTTACTCTTCCTTATGAATTCAACTTCTTGTTCTGCGCGTTTCAACACATGTTGAGCAATGATTTCAGTGGATAAAAGGTCTCCAATTCCGGGAATTTTAGCCAGGGTTTGTTTCTTTTCCAAAAAGACACCCTCTACACTTCCTAGATAAGCAATCAGATTTTTTGCCAGGTTGTTTCCGATACCCTTGATAAGAGTAATCCCAATTTTGTATTTCAGAGTTTCATCATTCATAGTGTTAACCATTACAGATTCAGAAATTCAAAACCTTGAGTGTATGCTCCGGGTAATTACACCCTATTTCTTTTCGATATTTTACGGGTAATCAAATTTATGACATACCATCCGAATAAGACTCCCGCTGTGTCACTAAACCAGTCAAACCATTCGGCTGTGCGGGGTGCAAAATACATGGGTTGAAGTATTTCAACTGCCCCGCCTAAGATTATGGGTAACAAAATGCAAACCGATATAAATGAGAATTCTTTCTTATGCTTTTGCCCGGCATGTTGACGAAAATCAAAAATCAAAATACAGGTTAACGCAAAATATAAAAACAGATGTACAAGTTTGTCCTCATTTTCAAATGTGGGAACACCTTTGAAAGTTGAAGGGGGTGCAAAGGATAAATAAAGTATGCAACAAGTAAAAATTATTGATTTCCAATAATGTATAAAAAAGTTTTTGACAGCCATAGCAACGATTAATTGGTTATTCAATAATTTAAAAGTTTAGAACGTGAAAAGGTATTCAACAGTTCATTCATATAATTTCACAAAGGTAAAAATTTACACTTATATTTTATTGTTCTTTTACGAATTATTGTTGATTTAAGGATGATATTGGATTATAAGGATTTAAATTATGAAATAAGTTAATTAATTTAGTTACGTTGAATTTCAGTTTTCAAAATCAATACTAAAAAACCTTCAAACGTGATTGTTTGAAGGTTCTCTTGATTTATCAGAAATAGTATTATTATAATTTCTCTCCGAAAGCTAAATCACCGGCATCACCCAGACCCGGTATAATATACGAATGTTCATTAAGTTCAGGATCAATGGCAGCCGCCCACACAGTAGTTTTTGTTTCCGGGAAATGAGTGGAGATATAATCAATGGCTACCTGACTTGAAATAACGGTGGCAATATGAATATGTGCCGGTTTACCCTTGGTGAGTAATGCACCATAAGCCAGCTCCATAGATCCTCCGGTAGCAAGCATTGGGTCGGTTATAATCAATGTTTTTCCATCCAGATTCGGAGAAGCAATATATTCAATAAAAATATCGAATTTCAAGGCATCCTTATATTTGCGATAAGCAGATACAAAGGCATTTTCTGCCTGGTCAAAATAATTCAGAAAGCCGGTGTGAAAGGGTAATCCAGCCCGTAGAATGGTAGCAATGACTATTTTTTCATCAATAACTTCGGTGTTAGCTATTCCTAAGGGAGTTTTCACATCCTCAGCCTTATAATGCATGGTCTTGCTGATTTCATAGGCCATTATTTCACCCATCCGTTCCATATTCCGGCGGAATCGCATGGAGTCCTTCTGAATTTTTACCGAACGTATTTCCTTTAAGTAATGATTTAAAACGGAGTTATTGTCCGATAGATTTATGATCTTCATTAAATTATGAATTATGCAATTATAAGTTTTTATTGTCTTTCTCCCTGATCTCTGTCCGGCGAATCTTTCCACTGATAGTTTTGGGAAGTTCATCCACGAATTCAATAATCCGGGGGTATTTATAGGGTGCTGTGACTGATTTCACATGTTCCTGAATCTCCTTGATAAGCTTTTCACCAGCTTTATCCTTGTAATCTTTTGCCAATATGATAGTGGCCTTCACCACCTGACCGCGTATATCATCCGGTACGCCTGTAATAGCACATTCCACCACTGCCGGATGCGTCATCAGTGCACTTTCAACTTCGAATGGCCCGATACGATATCCCGAACTTTTAATCACATCATCCGACCGTCCCACGAACCAGAAATAACCATCTTCATCCCTCCAGGCCACATCGCCCGTGTAATAGATATTATCATGCCAGGCTTCGTTCGTGAGTGTTTCGTTGCGGTAGTAGCCCTTAAACAAGCCCTCAGGATAACGTTTGTCGGTACGGATCACTATCTGTCCCTGTTCGCCCACTTCTGCCTTCCGTCCTTCCGGGGTAAGCAGGTCCACATCATAATGTGGATTGATCAATCCCATCGATCCCGGCTTAGGTTCTACCCAGGGTGATGTAAACAGAGAAAGTGTTGTTTCACTCTGACCGTACCCTTCGCGTAACTTGATGCCTGTTAGTTGTAAAAACTGCTCATAAACAGCCGGATTCAATGCCTCGCCCGCAATGGTGCAGTATTCAAGCGATGATAAATCATAATGAGTCAAATCTTCACGTATTAAGAAGCGAAAAATGGTAGGTGGTGCACACAGGGACGTAATATGATATTTCTGTATCATTTCAAGCATCGCTGCCGGAGTGAATTTTTCATGATCGTATACAAAGACACAGGCTCCCACAATCCATTGGCCGTATAGTTTTCCCCAGACTGCTTTAAGCCATCCGGTGTCGGCAATGGTGAGGTGCAAACTATCTTCATGCAGGTTATGCCAGTATTTTGCCGTAATAATATGAGCCAGAGGATATACACAGTCTAGCAAAACCATTTTTGGATTTCCTGTAGTACCTGATGTGAAGCTGATAATCAGTGGATCATCATTCTTATTCACATGCTCAATGGGTATGAAAGGTGCTGCGCTTTCAATTCCTTTATGGAAATCGTGCCATCCTTCAGGGATAATATGTCCCACTGAAATCAACAGTTCCACACTGGGTGATTCTGACATAGAATCGTTTATATGCGTGATGATGGGTTCTTCACCAACAGCTACAATCGCTTTGATGTCGGCAGCATTGTTGCGGTAAACCAAATCTTTTTTTGTCAGTAAATGTGTGGCCGGGATAATAACTGCTCCAATTTTATGCAGTGCCACAATGGTGAACCAGAATTCATACCTTCGTTTCAGGATGGCCATCACGATATCGCCTTTTTTGATCCCCAGGCTTTGAAAATAGGATGCTGTTTGGTCGGTGTATTTCTTCATTTCACCAAACGTGAATTCATGACATTCTCCCTGATCGTTTGTCCAGAGCAACGCTTTTTTATTTGGTTCTTTGGCTGCCCAGGCATCTACTATGTCATAACCAAAATTAAAATTCTCAGGAACAAGTAGTTTGTAATTTGCTTTGAAATCTTCAAAGTCTTTGAATTCAGTTTGTTTAAGATATTTTTCTAACATAGAAAATAGTTTAAATGGAGTTCATTTTATTTAGCCACATAGTTCAACTTTGTAAAAAAAATAAAGCCACATAGTACCACATAGTAATTTCACATAGTAACACATAGTTATCACTAAATAGTTTACAAAGAGTTCTATTAGTTATTCATTATTATTTTGAATGATCAATTCTTATTCCTGAGGTAATTTAGCATATTCTTCTGTTATATAGGTCTTTTGTCCTTCGTAGAAAATATTTAAACAATGGAAATTAATAAGAATCCCTTTTGGTTTTTTCATATCAAATGAGTCAATAACTGAGCTTTATTTATTGGAATAAATTCAGTAACAGCTTTAGTTCCACAATAATTAAATTTTCAACCAATAAATCTAACTTAAAACCTCTGTCAACTATTAATTCTTGAAACATTATAGGTACTACAAGTTGAGATTCTACTTGAAATCCTTTTTTTCTCAACAAATAAATCATGCATTTTTCATAAGCACTTTCAAGTAAACCCGGGCCTAATTCTTTATGAATTTCAATAGCACAACCAATGATTTC
>CAIYOZ010000143.1 GCA_903927945.1 uncultured Bacteroidales bacterium
TTGTCTGCATCGGGTTTAACTATACATTACAACGTTACTGGGTTTTCAAAAAGACGGTATAATGTTATTTTGAAGTGACCTATCATGTAATTATTTTGGATACTTTTAAAATGAATATAAAAACTATCATTACCGGCATTCTTTTAAGTCTTATACCTTTCTTTGGTTTTTCGGAAACGAATACCCGCGGAATTTTAAAAGGTGTAGTAGTCGATGCACAAAACAACGATCCGATACCGAATGCTTCAATTTATCTCCTGGATAATGGTTACAGTACAAAAGCCGATGCTCAGGGAGTGTTTAATATTGATGTGCGTAATCTGACACTTCCGAAAAACAGGGTAAAGATATCTTGCATTGGGTTTAAATCGGAGTTTATTTCACTCTCGAAAACCGACAAGGATATAACATTAAAATTAAATTCCGAGACCCACCAATTGCAGGGAGTAAATGTAAAGAAACAACGGTATCAAAAAAGAAACAATCCGGCACTTGATTTAATTGAAAATGTAATTGCCCACAAAAAGAACAACCGAAAAGAGGCATTGGACTATTACGAGAATGAGAAGTACGAGAAGATTCAGTTTGCTATCAATCACATTACCCCTGATTTTAAGAAAATGAAAGTGTTCAAACATTTTCAGTTTGTATTTGAAAATATTGATTCCCTGAAGAATAACGGGGATAAAATACTGCCTGTATATTTAAAAGAGGACATTTCAGATATTTATTATCAAAAATCGCCCCATAAATTCAAAGAGGTAGAGAAAGCTCACAAAGCAGTATCTTTTGCCGGATTCGATAACAAAGGGATAGAAGATAATATTAAGTACCTGTATCAGGATGTTGATATTTACTCCAACAACATATCCTTAGTATCCAATCAATTTTTAAGTCCAATCGCCGGAACAGCTCCGACCTTTTACAGGTATTACATTCTGGACACCATTCAATCGGGTGTCGATAAAGTTGCCAGGATGTATTTTGGTGCCCGCAACAAGGAAGATATGCTTTTTCAGGGATATTTATATATTATGCTCGATGGAAGTTATGCCATACAAAAAATCGAATTGACCACCAGCAAGGATATTAATATCAATTGGATATCGGACATCAAGATTGTACAGGAATTTAAAAAAGCAGACGATAAAAGTTGGATGTTATCTTCGGATCAAATATCCATGAACTTTGGATTGAGCAAAAAAGGGCGTGGTATCTTCGGTCAAAAAATAGTATCTTATAACAACTATCAACTCACTCCCACACTATGGGGAGATAGTATCCTTAACGGTCGTAAAAAACATGTTCCTGAAATTACCGCTCCTCAAAGCGATGAATACCTGGAGAATCACCGCCATGAGCAACTCACCAGTTCAGAGGCCGGTACCTACATTGCCATGGATAGTGTACAGAGAGTTCCCGCATTCAAACGCGCTATGGATTTAGCGTCTCTGTTTTTATTTGGATACAAGGATATGGGTCTGTTTGAAATAGGTCCAGTGAATACTTTCTACATGTACAATCCAATTGAGGGAGTCAGACTCAGGTTTGGAGGAAGAACAACAAATCAGTTCAGCAAAAAAATAAATCTGGAAACCTACATGGCTTACGGATTCACCGATGAAAGGCTCAAATACTATCTGGGGGGTACCTGGTCGTTTACTAATCGAAATCTACAGGAATTTCCCGTGAAGTCATTGAAAATGAGTATTCAGAATGAAACTCAGTTACCAGGACAACAAATGCAGTTTTTGATGGAAGACAACTTTCTCTTATCAATCAAAAGAGGTATCAACGATAAAATTTTCTACAACAAGACATTTACCTTAGAACATTTAAACGAGTTTCAGAACCATTTTTCGTATACACTCGGTTACAGGTTCAACAACATGGCTCCGGGAGGAAATCTTGCATATAATTATACCGACTATTCCAGTCATGTAAATAACGTAGGCAGCCTGAATATATCGGAGTTTTACCTGAACTTACGTTATGCTCCCCACGAAAGCTTTTATCAGGGCAAAACCTTCAGAATACCTAATTACAGCAGATTCCCTATTTTCGAACTAAGATATAATGCAGGATCTAAAGCATGGGGAAATGATTATAATTACCAGGCTATCCGGTTCAATATTAAAAAACGCTTTTATTTTTCAGTACTGGGATATTCCGATGTTGTATGGGAAGCCGGGAAAATCATCGGGAAAGTACCCTACCCTCTTTTGAATATTCCTCAGGCTAATCAAACCTATTCCTACCAGATAGAATCCTATAACATGATGAATTTCCTTGAATTCGTCACCGATCAATATACATCATTGCTGGTTGATCACACATTCAATGGATTCTTCTTTAACAAACTTCCAATAACGAAGCATTTGAACCTGAAGGAAATGCTCACGTGTAAAATTTTATATGGTAATCTGAGCAAAGAAAACGATCCGTCACAACAGAGTGACTTATTCAAACTTCCCGTTCAGGCTAACGGAACTCCGGTCACCTATACATTAGGGAAAGTCCCATATATAGAAGGTAGTGTCGGTATTGGAAATATATTCAATCTGATACGGATCGATCTGATACGACGGTTTACTTATCTGGACAATCCGAATGTTTCTAAGTACGGTATTCGAATGAGATTTAGATTAGACTTTTAGTTGTTAAAAAAAACAAGGATTGATGCCCAACGATCATTAACATGTTACTAAATTTGAGATCAATCTTTGCCGGGTAATTCTAAAAATGAATTACCCGTTTTTTTCCTAAGACTTATTTATCGCGGTAAGGGAAATTCCCATTCTTATTTAACTTACGAATGAGTCATTTCGGTATTAATAATTGTCACTTCAGTAACTTTATTCTCAAAAAACATAATTCTCATCATAATTTCGCAGTCTGAAATAGAAAATGATAATAATTATTTAAATATGCCACGAAAATTCAAAACAATACTGACTTGCATTGTATTGTCAATGCTGTTTGGCACAAGTACGGCAAATGCACAATTGCTACGTGATTCAAGTTCATTGAACTTGCTAAAAAAAAATATCGATTATATTTATAATCAGCATTATAATAATGCACAAGAGATTTATTTAAAAATTCAAAAGACATATCCCGGACATCCTGTTTTATTTCTTCTGAGAGGAATGCAGACTTACTGGAAGAATTATCCGCTCCTAAATACAAATCCTGCTCATGTTTCCTTTGAAGAAGATTTGCGACAATGCATCAAGTTGTCAGAAAAGAACAGGATTCCTGAAAACAAGGCAGAATACCTACTGACAAACCTCTGCGCAAGAGGATTGCTATTAGAATATTACAATGACAATAATCTTACTATGGAAGTAATACCTCTTGTAACAGGCACTTACGGCAACCTGAGGAAAGCATTCGACTACTCATCTGCATGTATTGATCTTCAATATTATACGGGCGTATATAATTATTATCGTGATGCATACCCCATTGCATATCCTATTTATAAACCCATGGTTTTACTATTACCATCCGGAAATATGAACACCGGATTAATGGAATTGCGTAATTCTGCCTTTAAAGGGGTTTTATTAAGTGCTGAATCCTATTATGTGCTGGCAGGAATTTATTTGAACTTTGAAAATAAATACCAACAGGCAAACTATTACTGTAAGTCGCTCCATAGGTTGTATCCAGATAATGATTTGTATCAAGCCTTGTATCTGAAAAATCTTTTGCTTCTGGAGCATTATGATGAAGCAGAAAAATTGATCAATACCACTTTAAAAGGAAATGAAAATAGATATTTCCAAGCACAAATCATGGTCTTAAAAGGTGTTTTACAAGAGAAGAAATATCATAACAACAAGCTGGCCGAACAATATTATCAATCAGGGATTAGTAAGATAGCTATTTTTGGCCATTATGGAAATGAATATACTGCCTATGCTTATTTTGGTCTAAGCCGCCTGAGTTATATTAAAAATGAAACGAGTACCGGAAAACAATTCAGAGGAAATGCCATGAAACTGGCGACTTTTAAGAAGATTAATTTTGACAAATAAACGTTTTTAAAAGAAATGACTGTCAATCAAGAAATTGTTCTCACAACTTAGTTTTTTATCCAAACCGAAAAAGTCTCTTTAAATTTTCATTTTTGTCAATCCACAGTACAATCTATTTGATGAAATCCTAATCTTTAGGACTCATATTTGAATGTCAAGTTACTTCTTGCCAGTAGATAATAGTTAAGATTTTTCGTTAATTCATTTTTGAGGCTTATATGCTCTGTATAACCTTATTTACCCAAGTATCGAATTAGTCATTTGAGTACCATTATTTGCCGTTTGGGCATCTTTTATATGTAGGAGTTGTGTTATTAAACATACTTTTGCACCATAAAATAATTAAAGCAAATTTATGAAAGGAAAGATTATTTCATTAGCGATCGTTTTGCTGGGATGTCAGGCAGGCTTTGCCCAGGAGAGCAAAACTACCGGATTATCGTTGCAACAATGTGTGCAAATGGCGGTGAAGAAAAATATTAATGTGAAGACAGCCCGCATAGACGATCAAAAGAGCAGAATTAAGATGGGCGAGGCTATTGCGGCATTACTTCCAAAAGTTAATTTCAATAGCAGTGTGACCGACAATGTGCAATTACCAACGACCGTTATACCCGGTGAATTTCTGGGTCAAGCGGCAGGAACCATGATACCATTGCAAATGGGAAGTACATACAGTGCCAGCGCTGCACTTAATATCAATCAGGTTTTATACAATCAGACAGCACTGACAGCACTCAAGTTGTTGAAAAAATCAACGAATGTAAGTGGATTGACCGTTGAAAAAGCAAGCGAAGACATTGCATTCGAAGTGGCTAAACTCTATGCATTGGGACAGACAACGATCGAGCAACGCAAACTGATTGATAAAAACATTTTAAACACGGAACGTCTGAGAGATATCACCAAGATAACCGTTGATAACGGAATAGGCAAACAGGTTGATCTGGATCGTGTAAATGTAAATCTTGAGAACCTTTACACACAACAGAGCAATACCCAGGCTGCTCAGGAACAACAATTGAACATGATTAAATACATGATTGACCTGCCATTGGAAAAAGAAATTGCCTTGACTGATACGGCGGGAATGCAGTTATTGAAAGCTGAACCTACTTTACAAACCGATTTTTCAAATCATGTGACTATACGTCTGCTCGAATCACAAAAGGAAATCTCCATACTAAATAAAAAACTGATTAATAATGGTTATTTACCTACCCTCTCTTTATCAGGACAGGCAGCCTACCAAGGATTGCAAGAAAAATTCGGAACTTATTTCAAGAACAATTCCAACAATAAATGGTATCCATATGCGAATTTCACAGTAACTCTTGCGGTGCCAGTCTTTGATGGGCTCGAGAAAAAGTCGAAAGCCCGGCAGGCCAATCTGGACATAGAGAAAACACAGGTTACCCTGGAAAGCACCAAAGAGAGTTTCAGCATGAATTACAAGAATGCCCTGAATAACTACACGAATAATAAGAATACAGTTCGCCGACAGAAACAAAACCTGGAGCTGGCCGAAAAAGTATATACAGAAACAACCCTCCGATACCGGGAAGGAATGGCAGCCATGAGCAGCTTGTTGCAAGATGAAATGAGTCTGAGTAATGCCCAGGGAGGATACCTGACCGCTTTATACAACTTCAAGGAAGCGGAACTCAAAATCATGTCATTGAATGGAGAAATCGTAACTCTGATGAACTAAAAATAAAGCAAGCATACAAATACTTCAATAAAAAAATAAAAAAAATAAGATAACAAGATGAAAAAGAAAACAATCATCATCGTAGCCACATTGGTTGTGCTACTCGGAACCATGGTTATAACACTGGCATCCAACAAAAAGGTAATTGACGACCGAAAAAAAGTCACAACATCGGAAGCCAATATAGCTGTAACAGTAGCTTCAACCGAAATGAAAGAAATCAATGGGAATCTGGAATTGGTAGGAACAGCTCAAGCCAGCAAAGAAGTGGATATCGCCTCCGATGGTTCAGGCAAAATTACTCAGGTCAGTTTTAAAATGGGTGATTTTGTTAGTAAAGGAAAAGTACTGGCTAAAATAGATGACACCTACAAACGTCTGGCTTATGAAAATGCTAAACTGAATTATAACAAGTGTAAAGAAGACCTCACACGGTATGAAGCATTACGTAAAGGAGATGCTGTTTCAGATACCCAGTTACGGGATACCAGATTAGCCTATGATAATGCAAACATTCAACTTGAAAATGCAAAGAAACAATGGGACGACACTAAAATTACAGCTCCATTCAGCGGGTACATCACTTATCAAAAGACTGAAATCGGTTCTTTCGTAAACGCAGGAACTGTCATAGCAGGAATTGCCGACATCTCGGAACTGAAGGTTGTTCTGGATGTATCCGAATCGAATGCCTACCTGCTTCATCAAGGACAGCAGATCAGTGTTACTACCGATATTCATCCAAATGCTGATTATAAAGGGAAAATATCTAATATCAGTCCAAAAGCAAGTACTTCACATACTTACCCTATTGAAGTCCTGATTGCAAATACTGGCAAAGACAAGTTAAAAGCCGGCACCTATGTTAATGTGAGTGTGAATATGGGGAAGAGCGGAAAAGCATTGATGATTCCCCGTGATGCCATTGTAAGCAGTGTAAAAGATCCATCAGTCTATGTAGTCACCAGCAATATCGCCAAACTGGTTAAGATTACTACCGGCCGAAGCTTTAATTCAAACCTTGAAGTGGTAGCAGGACTTACCCAGGGTGACAAAGTGGTTACCAACGGCCAAATCAATTTAACCGAAGGTTCAAAAGTTTCTGTCATCAACTAATTTTAATTCAACTGTTTTATTATGAATATAGTAGAAACCTCTATAAAAAAACCTTTGATCATCGGCGTCATCTTTACGTTGTTGGCACTTGGAGGATTAATATCCTTTAAGCAGCTAAATCTTAACTTATTGCCGAAGTTCGAGATACCTGTACTTACAGTTCAAACGGTCTATCCGGGAGCAGGAGCATCGGAAGTAGAAACCACGGTAACAAAGAAGATTGAAGATGCCCTTTCCACACTGGAAAACCTGAAAAAGATCAGTTCCACCTCGATGGAAGGCGTTTCGGTTATCGTGGTAGAATTAAATACAGGATCAGACGCCAACCTGGCAGTTCAGGAAGCTCAACGCAAAATATCAGCTATCAAATCAAATCTTCCTTCCGATGTCAAAGAGTCGTCTATCAACAAAATAGCACTCGACGAAAAAGCGATCCTGAATGTAGCTGCGTCTTCCACATTGCCCTCCACACAGTTTTATAAATTAGTGGAAGACAGAATTCAATCCAGGCTGGCGAAACTTCCCGGAGTTGGAGCCGTAAAAATGAGTGGTGGGAAAGAACGTGAAATCAAGGTGAATATCGACGCCGAAAAACTGAAAGCCTACAGGCTGTCGGTTATGCAGGTATTGTCTGTTATCCAGTATGCCAATATGGAAATTCCTGCCGGTAATGTGGAAAATAAGGCTTCCGTATATTCTGTCCGTCTGGCAGCAAAGTATTCAAGTCTGGACGAACTCCGCAATACGGTTATTGCCACCACCCCGAATGGCGGGAATGTGAAAGTAATGGACGTAGCCGAAGTGGAAGACGGTACTGCAGAACAAAAACTGATTAACCGTATCAATGGGCAAGATGCAATTGGTATTTCCATACAGAAACAGAGTGATGCCAATGCCGTGCAAGTATCCGATTTGGCTAAAGCAGAGTTGAAAGCTATTGAAAAAGAATATGCATCAAACCACGTGAAATTTGAGATTGCAACAGATGATTCTGTTTTTACCCGTGCCTCCGCAGATGGTGTAGTAGAAGACCTTATACTGGCTATTCTGATTGTTGCCATTGTTTGCTTTATCTTCCTGCACAATATCCGTAGTGCCTTGATTGTAATGGTTGCCGTACCACTTTCTATCATACCTGCCTTTATAGGCATGTATATGCTTGGATTTACGCTGAATATGATGTCCTTGATGGCCCTTTCACTGGTAGTAGGTATCCTGGTGGATGACTCCATTGTGGTGATCGAAAACATGTTCCGCCATATGGAACAGGGAAAAACTAAATGGCAGGCTGCTATCGATGGTTGTAAACAGATTATGTTCACTGCCATGGCCATAACCCTGGTAATTGTAGTGGTATTCCTTCCAATGGGACTTAGCGGTGGATTAATCGGGAATATCCTGAAAGAGTTTGCTATTCCGATTGTGATCGCCACCATGTGTAGTTTACTGGTATCGTTTACCGTAACACCACTTTTGATGTCACGCTTTGGAAACATGCCTGATGATAGTCGTCCTACCCTATCAGGACGTTTCTCCCGCTTTATCGAAAGCACCTTTGATTCGGTAAAGAACTGGTACGGAAATGTACTGGGCTGGGGATTAAAACACAAAGCAACTTTACTTGGAGCTACCTTGGTCCTATTCTTTGCTTCGTTTGCCTTAATTCCGACAGGATTTATCGGGTTTGCCTTTATGCCAGATACCGATAAGGGAGAATATACCGTAACACTGGACATGAATCCACAGGTAACATTATATCAGAACAATCAGATTACGATGCAGGCTGAAAAAATAATCAGAAGCATTCCGGAAGTTCAGAGTATCTATACCAATGTGGGTATGTCGGAGACCACTACGAAAAACAACGTAACAACCATTGCCGTTAAACTGGTCGATAAGACTAAACGTAAACTGGGTGTAACGGATTATGCCACCATCACTAAAGATAAAATTATGAAGCAGATTCCGGGTGTTCGGGCACGGGCTGCTGCAACTTCTATTTCAGGTGGTGCCAGTGAACCTATACAATTAATTGTACAAGGAGCTGACTATGCGAAAGTTCAGGAAACAGCAGCCATGATTATGCAAACGATACATCGTACTCCGGGAACGGCAGATGCCAAGTATTCTATCGACGATCCCCGTCAGGAGGTTCAGATAAAACTTGACCGGGAGAAAATGGCTACGCTCGGTTTATCGGTTGGGGATGTGGGAACAGTTCTTCGAACTTCTCTGAATGGAAATGATGATTCAAAATACTCCGAAGGAAGTAATGAGTACAGGATTCGCATTGGTATCGACAACTTCGACCGTACAAAATCGGATGATGTATCCAAGCTTACTTTTGTAAATAAAAAAGGAGAATTGATTGAACTGAAACAGTTTGCTACAATAGGCTACGGACTAGGACCTTCCGCACTGGAACGCACCGACCGTATCTCCTCTATAACCGTCAAATCAAATGTGATCGGCCGTCCATCAGGAACAGTAGGTTCCGAAATAACCACAGCCATTGCAGGTAAAATTCCTGCTGGTGTATCCATTAAACCGGGTGGTATGATGGAACAACAAAGTTCAGCTTTCGGGAGTCTTGGATTTGCCTTCCTGGCAGCTATCGTATTGATTTACCTGATTATGGTCATCCTCTACAACTCGTTGACCGACCCCCTTATCGTATTGTTCTCAATTCCATTGTCACTGATCGGGGCTTTCCTTGCACTCGCTCTGACCATGAACACCCTGAATATATTCAGTATTATCGGATTGATTGTGCTGATCGGACTGGTGGCCAAGAATGCTATTTTACTGGTTGATTTCACCAATAAAATAAGGAAAGAAGAAGGGTTGAGTACTTACAGGTCACTGATTGAAGCAGGAAAAGACCGTATGCGTCCTATCCTAATGACTACCTTTGCCATGATATTCGGTATGATGCCTATAGCCCTGGGTTCAGGAGATGGTGCAGAAATGAAAAACGGGATGGGTTGGGTTATTATCGGAGGTTTGGCAAGTTCCATGATCCTGACGTTGGTGGTAGTACCCGTAGTTTATTACATTTTTGATCGTTTCGGAGCCAAAAGCCGTACCAGACGTAGACGAAAACTGGTAAAAAAGGTACTGGCCAGACAGCTCGAAACAAGCATAGCGTAATTCAGACTTACAAACAACGACTATGCTGATACAGTATAGTCGTTGTTTTTATGTATCTTTATCCTCAAATCACTCAGGCCTGTGTGCAAATATTCATAAAGATTTAAATTATCCATATATGAAAAACAGAGATTTTCAGCCATTCACTAACAGATCGGCTATTATCATATCCTTATCAATAGGGGGCATCCTCAACGCCATTATGTTCATAGGGTATGTTTATATTAAAAACCAGGAAGCTACAGCCGGTATCAGGCTAATTTATACCTTCCTGAGCAATATTGCCATGCTTTATGTGCTGTATACCTATTGTTTTGAAATCATTCAGCATAAGATTCCAAAGCGCAGAAAATTCAGCATGATCATTTTCGGTTCATTGTTCATAACCGTATTACTCAGTTTGGCGTTCTCCAAAATCTATTTCCTACTAGTCAGGGATAACCAGCAATTCATAAACCTGTTTTTCATTACAAATCTGATTAAAGATTTAATCGTTGAAATTATTGTCCTGCTGTCAACTTTCCTGCTCTATTCAATAAGTGAACGCCAGCATACATTGATTGAAAATGAACGTCTCATTGCTGACAACATTCGAATTCGGTATGAAGTATTGAAGAATCAGGTGGATCCTCACTTCCTTTTCAACTCACTGAATACACTCGACGGTTTAATTGGTATGGATACTGACAAAGCACATGAATATGTGCAACATTTATCACAAGTATTTCGCTATGCCATCAGTAATAAGGAAATTATGTTTCTCAATGAGGAACTGAATTTCACAGAATCATATGCCCATCTGATGAAAATACGCTATGGTGAAAACTTTCAAATTCAATATCACATTGATGAAAAATACAAGAACTGGTATATTATGCCCATTAGTCTGCAATTGTTAGTCGAAAATGCGGTAAAACACAATGTGATAAGTTCGAAATATCCATTAATAATAACTATCGATACCACATCAAGAGATACCATTCGGGTAATGAATACTATTCAACAAAAAAAAGAAGCAGAACCTGGAGCGGGTATTGGTCTGGCAAACCTCAGAGAAAGATACAACCTTTTATTTCAGAAAGAAGTATCCATCACCATGACTGACGTATTTTGCGTGGAAATACCATTAATAGAAGAACTGGAAGACACAAAATTTAAAAATAACCGAAATGAAAGCACTAATAATAGAGGACGAACTTATTGCGGGACAAAATTTGCAACGACTAATTAGTCAGTTGGCTGATGACATTCAGGTAATTGCCATTTTACAGAGTGTGGAGGAAAGCATTGAATGGTTTTCGATAAACCCGAATCCCGATGTGGTCTTTATGGACATTCATCTGGCCGATGGTTCCGCCTTTTCTATTTTCGAAAAAGCAACGATTTCCTGCCCGGTTATTTTCACCACAGCTTATGACGAGTATGCCCTAAAAGCCTTTGAAGTAAATAGCATTGACTATTTACTCAAACCCATTAATCATAAAAATCTGGAGCGTTCAATCCTAAAGTTACGAAACTTATTGACATTAAAAAATGACAATACTGACATGATCTCAAATGTCCTTGCCGCTTTCAAACAATCTAAAATTGTCTATAAATCTAACTTTCTAATCCCGTATAAAGATAAGTTCATTCCATTGGCCATCCAGAAGGTGGCTTGTTTCTACAGTGAAAACAAAATGGCAAAAATTATAACAGAAGATAATCAGACATACAATATAGACAGTTCGCTGGAGGATTTATATACACAGCTTGATCCTGCATTGTTCTTCAGAGCAAACCGTCAATACATTGTTTCTCATAAAGCTATCAAAGATATTTCTATCTGGTTTGGAAGCAAAGTATCTATCAATTTGTTAATCAATGTCCCTGAAAAAATCATTGTAAGTAAGGCACGTGTTACAGAATTCAAAACCTGGTACACCACTTAATACAGCATCTTCAAATTTACACCCAAACAGAGTATCCTGACTTGAAGACAGTAAAAAAAAGCACTTGCAAATCAATGCAAGTGCTTTTTAGTTTGAAATCCATGTTGGAATTTAAGTACTTATTTAATACTCAATTCATCTACCAACCTTTTCGCTCCTCCTATTTTATCCATTACAAAAAGGATATAGCGTATATCGACATTTATGGTTCGCTGCAGGTCAGGTTCGAAGACAATGTCACCGCTCATGGCTTCCCAGTTGCCATCAAATGCCAGACCGAGCAATTCACCCTTAGCGTTGAAGATCGGGCTACCGGAGTTGCCACCCGTGATATCATTGTTACTCAGGAATGCCACGTGCATTTCCCCTGTTTTCTGATCTACATAGGCTCCGTAGTTATTTTCCTGAATGGCTTTCTTTAATTTTGGTGACACATTAAATTCCTCGTCATTAGGCACTTCTTTCTCAAGGATTCCTTTGGTGGTGGTGTAATACTTGTATTCCACTGCATCAGCCGGATGGTAACCGCCTACTTTTCCATAAGTCAAACGCATGGTTGAATTGGCATCCGGGTACATGGGTTTGCCACTTTCTGCTGCCATTGCTTCAATGCCGTTTTCATACAACCTTTCGGCATCTTTGATCTGCTCCTGGGTTTTGGTGTATTCCATGCTTCTGATAAGTTCATTGGTTTTCCTGATCTCCTCTGCAAAAACAATGGCCGGGTCGTTCGAAAAATCAACTTTCCTGCTTTTGATTGCTTTGGTAATTTTATCCAAGGTGGTGAAATCGGACTTATCAAATACATATTTGGCGTACTTTGAATAATCCCCTTTGAACTTCTTTTGTATTTCAGAGTACATATCGGGCAAGGCATCAGCATCCACCGATTTCTTGTAAATGTTCAACATGGCAACCATGGTGGCCTGATCGACTACCGGATAATAGTCTTTGTAAATATCTGCCGTTTGAAGCAACAAAGAGTCCTGAGGAAGTTTCTTGACGACCATCTGATAAACCAAATGTTCTACTTTTGTGGCGATACGGGGCATTTCCACTCCATTCAACAGTGATTCCGTGAGGTAGTTCAGGGCGCGGCTTATGGGATAGGTTTTTGCATAGCCATCCTCGAGTGTCTTTAGTACATTTTTATATTTTGCCTGACGTTCGGGAGTCACATTCACCCAGGCAGTAAATGATTTTTCCTGCGCCTGCTTTTCGCTGATGGTACCTAATTTAGCAATCGCTTTATTCATTCCAATGCTGTTTTTCCAGTAGTTGGAACTGCGTGCAAACTTGCTGGCATAGGCAATGTTGATAGCCTCATCCACCCGCATGAACGAATGCCAGACATCCTGCTTTGCACCCCTGACATCTATGCGAGCCTGATTGACTCCTTTCATACGGCTGTTTACGCCCCACGAAGTCAAATAGCGGGTAGTAGTGCCCGGATTTCCCAATATCATGGTATAATCGCCGGATTCATAGCCTTTATTAGAAATGGTTGCAAAACGTTTGGGGGAATAGGGTACATTTTCCGGGGAATATTTGGCCGGTTTGCCATTCTTATCACAGTATACCCTGAACACTGAAAAGTCACCGGTATGACGGGGCCACATCCAGTTATCGGTATCACCTCCAAATTTACCTATAGAAGTAGGTGGTGCAAAGGCAAAGCGCACATCTGTGAACTCTTCGTAGACGAACAGGTAAAACTCATTACCCGAATAAAAGGAACGAACCCTGGCAGAATAGTTTGTTCCTTTTTCTGTTTCTTTTTGAATGACCGTTGCAATTGAGTCCTGTTTGTCGAGGCGTTTATTCCCCAACAAGGTATCGGGCAATTGAGAAATGATTCGTTCGGTGACATCCTGTATTTTTACCAGGAAGCGCACCGAAAGTCCCGGGGAAGGTATTTCATCGGTAACTTTATCTGCTGTGAAACCATCTTTGAGGTAATTATGTGCTATGGTACTGTGTTGTTGGATGGCTTCAAATCCACAGTGATGGTTCGTAAATACAAGTCCCTGATTCGATACCATGACACCGGTACAACCGTTGCCAAAAATCACTACGGCATCTTTCAGGCTGACACTTTTATCGCTATAGATATCTTCGGCGGTCAGGGTGAGCCCCATGCCATTCATCTTTTGGATGTTCAGTTTTTGAATCAATGGCAGCATCCACATGCCTTCGTCTGCTCTTAGCCCTGAAAACAGGCTAATAGTAAGCAAAAGAATCACTAGTTTTTTCATGAATTTAATTTTATATATTTTGGTAAGGATCAAAAATACAGGGGAATAGTGCTCAATAGCAGTCTTAATTTTGTATATTAATGCAGCACAAATATACTGAATTTATTCTATATTTTACACACATTGGTTAATTTCATCAAGATATATTGTTTCAAACCCACCTGTGAACAACCCCGATAAGCAGTGCGGTACAAATTCTATTTATAGGAAACTTACTTGAAAAGGCATAAAAAAAGGCAAAATCAACTTTGCCTTTTTTATTCATAATAGCACTGGATTAGAAATTAAATGCAGCTCCAACCATTACGTTGGCTCCCTGTACATCGTACCCGTAATAGTTCTGATACTTATTACTGATCAGGTTGTTGATCTTACCAAAAACAGTCAGCCAGTTTAAATACGAATAAGCGGCACCCAGGTTGATATCTACTTTATCATGCATAGGCACCGCTACTTCTCCAAGTTTGGCAAATCGGCCGCCTTCATAATAGACATTGGCCGATACTGAGAAATTGTCAGTCACCCTCACGTTAGTATTAAACTGGGATTCATATTCAGGCATGTTCCAGGCATGATCTTGCGTATCGACATTCCAGCTGTTATAGGCCCACTTGAATTCTACATTTATCCGCTTGTGCAGGTTGTAATCGGCACGAAAACCCAGTTTCACACGGGATGCATTGCTATAAACGACGTTAAAACGATTGCTGTAAAGAGTTGTATCCGACTGGGGCATGCCAGCCGGCGAAGTGATCAAGGAATATCCCTTGTTTACAAAGAAATACTGATTATCAAACTGCTTGTAGTCCAGGTAGGCATCCAGCAACAGGTTATAAACCGGCTTTAGCTTGATCCCCGCATAAAGTTCCACCGGGGCGTTCGTATCTTTCACCCGGAGGTCGGAATATACATAAGGATTTTCCGCATCAATTTTGTCCAGGGTATTCACCTGATAGTCTCCCGTCAGGCCTCCATAGACTGTCATGTATTCCGGGACAGCTTTCCATTCGGCACTGATATCGGCCGATGGGTTATAGAATTTGCCGTGCACAAATGAAAAACTGGATTTCAGTCCTAACCTCACCTTATATTCGGGACGCTCAATGCTGTAATAGGGATTCAACGCCAGGACCGAATAACTCTTCCAGAAATTGAAATCGGGTATTTTAGTTGAACTATAAGCCATGTTATACAATTCAAAACCTATTCCCAGGCGGTTATCCTGACTCGGGGAGCTGAAACCTGCCACGGTGTGCACCACCTTCTCCTTGATGCCATTGGCTGAATTGAAAACACGGTATTGAAGTTCTGCCTGATAACGCAGGTCGGTAGCCTGGGGTAATGAACGCACCCCTGCCAGCATATTGAAACGCCAAAAGGTATCCCCTATGGGATCAGTGGCTAAAGAGTTCAGGCTATACATTAGGGGAGTATTAATAACCCCAGCCCTGTCTTTTTCTACATAGATGGATTGACCGTATTTGGGAATCAGGGTATTGATATTCAATGCAGAATCACTGCCATTGAAGTAATTGCCATAATACCTGAGGTATTCGTGCCCACCGCCTACCGCCGCATATAAATCGAATGTATTGATGATCATATCGAAAGATAAATTCGCTTTGGTGGTGGTATGCATTTGTGTGGGATCGAACGTAGCCAAATGGTTTAATGAAAAATCAAGGCGTGTATCAGTGGAACTGATGATGGGGTACGCAAAATCGGCCAGGGTATTCAGATAGTTGCCAAATCCAAGACGTGCATATCCGGGATTAGCATTTGTATGTTTTTCACCGACCAGTTCGGCAGCAGGCAGCGGACGCACATTGTAAGCCGCATTGAGTGGCAGGTTGAAATCGCTAAACTCAGCCGGTGACTTTACTCCGGTAGGTTCCAACACCTGGGGTATGGAATTTATTTTCCCGGCATCATGAATCACAGGACGGTATTCGCGTTCCACAGAGACGCTCCGGTGACGAATCGTATCCTGAGCCAATACCTGAGTTGTAATGCCTAGTGAAACCAAAAGAATGGCAACGATGTATTTTGAGGTTTTCATATGAATGGTTATTCGTTGAAGTGATTCCTGTTAATTCGTAATGGTTTGTTTTTCCCGTTCGCTAATTGATTTCAGCCGATCGGTTATCAACGTTTGAATTTCATCGGCTACCGTATAGTTTTTCTGTAAGCTCAGCAGGTATTGTTTCGCCTGAAAATCATTGTTATCCTTGATATAAACGTCCGACAACAACACAAAGCTGCGTGCCAACCAGAATTGATGTGGTGTATTCTTTTTGGCAAAGTCCATGACTTCTGCTTCAACTTCTTTTGTTTTACCCTCTTCGAAATACAAATTGGCCAGCAAATACTTCGCTTCTGCCCCATTGGCTGTACGGGTCTCGGTGGCCAGTACTTTCAGGTCACCCTCGGCTTCGCTCTGCTTTTTCAATGCCAGGTAAGCTTTCGCACGGTTATAGATGGCTTCCGATTTCAACTCAGGCTTTGAATGCGGATCAGCCATGATCTCGTTGACGATCGAAATAGTGGTTTCATAATCATTCAGGAAATTACTGCAGCGCAACACTCCCAGCTGACCGATATTCTTGTTTTCCAAGGTCTGCCCCACAGTTTCCAACTCTTTGAAATAACTCAGGGCAGTGGCATAATCCTTCTGGTCATAGGCAATCCCCGCACAACGAAGAGTAGCTTCGGCAGTATACTGGTTCCCTTTAATCTTGAGAAGTTCCTGATAAGCCTTCATGGCATTCACTTTGTCGTCGGTGCGGTAATAACTGTCGGCCAGGTAATATTGAGCCATGGTGCAATACCTGCCTCCCGGACAGAACTTATTGATATAATTTTGCATCCCTGTGATGGCTTTCGGATAACTGCCATTCATGTATTGTTTCTCAGTGGCGATATAGGAGATTGAATCTTCATGGACAGCAGTCGAATTGCTCACTTTCATTCCCAGGGTCTTCGTATAGGCCAGGTAGGACGGCACGTCGTTCGAATCGACATACGCTGTTTCCAGGCTCTCCAACGCCGTGAATGCTTCCTCTGCTCCCTTGTATTTCGAAATGACATACTTGTAGGCTTCAATGGCCTTTTCGTAGTCCTTTTCATTGAAATAAACCATCCCTATTTCCAGGGCTGCCTTACGGGCCATATCACTGGCTGGCTGGCTATCGAGCAAGCGCTGGTAGGTTTCAATGGCTTTGGAATTATTTTCCATCATCAAATAGGCACGGCCTTCTTCATACAAAGCATTGTCGACATATTCCGATTTTGGGTACTGACTGATCAGACTTTCAAGTTTGGATATCTTACCTGAATAATTTTTCTGTAACCCTGCTACGTAGGCTGCCTGAAACAACCCGTAATCGGCTGTATTCGGACTCACTGAAGCTGCTTTGGTGTAATAAGCCTGCGCCTTGGCAAAGCTTCGGGCGTTGTAATAACAATCACCGATTCGGTTCAGTGCGTCCGAATAGGTGGAAGCTCCATCGTTCTGTTCAGCATCCACATATTTGAGGAACCACGTGAGCGATTCACTATAACTTTTCCTGGTAAAGTAGGCGTATGCCAGGGTATAGTTGGCGATAACCCGGTTTACACTCGAGCGGGCATTCGGGTTCGCGAAAAATGCCTTCAGGTCGGTTATTGCCAATTCAGGTTTTTTGGTGCGGTAATAACTTTCGGCACGCCAGTACTGACTTTCGGCTGAATACTTACCGATAGATGAACTCTTGAGCGATAACGTAAAATAATCAATAGCCTTGGACATGTTGTTCCGTGCAAAAGCTTCTGTACCGATCTGATAAAGCAGGTATTCTTTCGTTTCCCTGAATCTGGCGCTTGGCGATTTTATCCGCTGTATCGATTGATAGGCAGCATCGTAGTTTTTGGAAGTCATGTAGACCGATGACAGGTAATCATAGGCTTTGTCGGTATATTTCGAATCGGGGAATTCGTTCAGGTATTGTTCAAAGGCTTTCACCGACTCCCCAAAAGCTGATGTTGTTTCGTAGCATGTGAGGGCATAATTAAATAATGCTTCCTCGCGCACCGTCTTATTGAATGTGGTGCGCAGGGAAGCTTCGTAGGCCAGGCGTGCATTGTTCAGGTCGTACAACTTCACGTAGGCATTGCCCAGATGCAGGTAGGCGTTTTCTGTCATCTCATCTTTTTCAGTGGTTGTCTTCGACAAATACTCAACCGCGTATAAATAATCTTTCAATTGGAAATAGGACATTCCCAGCAAGTACATATCATTGCGCAATACCTTCGGAAAAAGCTTTTCGTAGCTTCGGAGATAGGTAATGGCTTTTGCATAATCCCCTTTCCGGTAGGACATTTCACCCGCAATACGGTAAATTTCGGCATTATTCTTATTATCCGGGTTATTTTTCAGCAACTTATCCATCCGATCGTTTAACTTATCATACTCTTTTTGAGCATAGTAAATCTGTACAATGTAATAGGGAACAATGTTTTTATAGGCCGGGTTATCTTCCAGTTTCAACATATCAGGTAATGCTTCGGCATAGTTTCCAAGGCTGTATTGGCAATAGGCATAGTAGTAAGCAGCCGAAATATTATAGCGGGTGTTCATCCCTTTCAGTTCCTTGAAAAAAATGAAACCCTGAGTGTAATTCCGGGTCTCCATATTGGCATATCCCTTGTTAAACATGAAATCCACCCTTTCGCGATCCCCTAAATGCTTTTCATCTACCTTGTTGAAATATGTCAATGCCTGGGCATAGTCTTTTTTTTCAAATGCAATGGTGCCAATCATGGCATTCACCTCATCCAGGTAGGGAGTGGCAGGATAGTTGTCCAACTGATTTTTTAACATTGCCGTGGCATCATCCTGCCTCAGTTCAAATGCATTGGCTGCCAGGTAATAACTCGCCTCTTCGATCTGTCCTGCCTGGGTAGGATCTGCCTTTTTCAGGTATTCCTCAAAACTGCGGTAGGAAGCAGCATATTTATGTTCCGAAAAGAGTTCCTTTCCTTGACTGAACTTCACATCCGGGTTGGTAAATATCATGGTCTGTTGAGCCATGCTACGTATCGAAAAAAATACAATCAGGACACTTAAAACAATTATTTTTCTCATCATGCTTTTAAAAAATTCATAATTAATAATGCATAATTCATATTTTCTTTTCTTTCTTTACATCCACCTCAGGAAGCTGGAATAATCACTTATCATTTATCACTTTTTTCACATCCCCTCAGGGGTTTGGGGTACATTCCCACTGCCTTCCTGATCGACTTCAATCCAAACAATTCAGGCTTCAATTCATTCACCGCGACGAAAAAACAATCTTCCACATCGTCCGAAGGATTCAGGTTATCGGTATCTTCAAGCATGCATTCATAGAACATATCCAGGGTCGGCACAGTCATCCCGCTGTATTCGTATTCATTGGGCAATGAAAACAGATATTTCAACGAGTTTACCGTTGCATTTAATTCTTCTCCAATCTCCCGGGTGATTGCTTCTTCGGCCGATTCATTTTCATCCACAAAGCCCCCGGGAAGATCGCAGGTCCCTTTTTCAGGTTCTTTACCCCGGCGGCAAACTAACAAATCCCCTTGTTTGTTTACTATAAATGCCGCAACTGCCGCCGATGCATTGACATAATATACAAAACCGCAATCCTGGCAACGCTTGGATTTGATGTTGTTTTGTATAAACTTCTCCGATCCGCATACCGGACAGTGTGTGAATAATGTAGAAAAATGCATAAGAAAATTATTGGCTTAGTTCTTGAGGCAAAGATACAAATTATTCATGACAGGTCAAATTAATTTTAACTTCAGTTGAAAACATAAAACCATAAGAACACCTACAGGTAAAGGTACAAGCTATCGGAACAAAAGACAAATAGCTATTTTTTGTCAGAAGCAATTTCGAATATCATTTTTTAAAACGTAAAAAACACGCGCTTGGTATATTAAAATTGAAACGAATTTGTACTTGTTGTTAATAACTTTTATGTAAACAGATTATATTATTGCGTTTTATGCACTATTTTTGCAAAAAAATCAACGATTATGAGCCGTAAATTATTATTTCCGGTGGATGATGAGTCCAGTGATATTGTCAAAAGATACGAACAGTTCCTTTCAGGTGCTGCTCCCGGATACTTTGACGTGGAGGAACTGGAAAGTATCGTGGAATTCTACCTGCGTAAGGGACGCACCAAAGAGTGCACCAAGGCATTGGATCTGGGACTTCAATTACATCCAAACAATACCGCGCTTAAGACCAAGCGCGCTAAGATATACCTGGCTACAGGTGACGAACTCAAAGCTTTTCGCATCCTCGACAAACTAGCCGATACGAGTGATTATGAGGTTGTGTTGCTTAAAATAGAAGTGCTCCTCAAACTTGAACGTACCAAAGAAGCCAGGATATTAGCAGACAAACTGATTGCCGAGGAGTCGGATGACACGGATAATGTATGCCTCGACATCGCTTTTATCTACCTGGGACAGGGCGATTATATGACTGCGCTTCATCTGCTCGAAAAAGGGGATAAGTACAACAATCAGAATATCGAATTGATGTACGAGCTGGCCTTTTGTTACGAACAGAATGATGATTTCGCAAAAGCTATCGTGGTAAACAACCGGATCATCTCCATTGATCCTTTCGCCAATGAAGCGTGGTTCAACCTGGGACAATTGTACTTTGCCCTCCAGGAATTTCCTAAAGCCCTCGAAGCCTATGATTTTTCACTGGCTATTGATGAAAATGATTCACTGTCGTGTATTCAAAAAGGCCATGTGCTTTTCCAACTCGATCAGTTCGAACAGGCTATCGAGACCTATCAGGAATATAAGAAAATGACTTCATATGGCTGGCAAACCGATATCTTTATTGCCGAATGCTACGAAAAGTTGGAGAGGTATGAAGAGTCAATTAGTTATTACCGTCTTTCGTTGGATGCCCATGCCGATAACTATGATGCCTTGACCGGCATAGGAATATGCCTGCTCGAACAGGAACAGTTTGCTGAAAGCATGACCTATATCCGCAGGGCGCTGGTGATAAACGAAGATGCCGCCGATTCATGGGTATACCTGGCAGAAGGCTATGTCGGGCTTAATGACCTTGACAATGCATTGGTAGCCTACATAAAGGCCATTGCTATCGATCCCGACCAACCAGACACCTTGATGGCTATTGCCAATATTTGCCTGGAACGTGCAGAATATGACCTGGCCATTAAATACTACCTGGCAGCCGAGGAACTCGACGAGAACCTCGAGTTTATAAAGCTATTTATTTCTGTGGCTTATTACAAGCATGGGAACATGGACAGGGCATTGGTATATCTCCGGAAGGCTATTGATGAAAACGATACCACTGCCGCCCTATTCCTGGAACTTTGCCCCGAAGCTATTGGTTCAGGATTGTTGGAAGAATAAAGAAAAGAATCCCAAGAACCCCAAGCCCCTAAAGGGGATGTAAAAAATAAGCTTTAAGGGCTTGGAGTCAACCTACAAACCACTTACTGTCAACTAATAACTACAGAATACTTACTACCAACTACCGACTATAAATTATAAACTATAAACTATAACCACCCTCTTAACATCCCCTTTAGGGGCTTGGGGTCATAAAATAAATTTCTCATGCTCAGGAAACTACTATTTCTCTTCATACTCTTTTTCGCTCTTACAACTGTAAAGGCAACTGCTGCCGAACTTCCATTAAAACCAACCACCGATACCTTATCCATCATTGGACACATTGAAAACTGGTATAAACTCCACACCAATTACTTCAGCATAACCGCCATGATGGCGTGTGAGAGTTCTATCATACCCATTCCGTCCGAAATGGTGATCCCGCCGGCCGTGTTCATAGCACTGGAACCTGACAGCCAGCTAAATATCATCCTGATTGTTCTGTTTGGGACGCTCGGGGCATTGATAGGGGCCTCATTCAACTACTTCATGTCTATGTGGTTGGGGAGGTATGTGGTCTACAAATTCGCGGACAGCCGTGCTGGTAAACTATTCCTGTTGAGCAGTGCGAAGATACAGAAAGCCGAGGGCTTTTTCAACGAACATGGTAAAACCTCCACCTTTGTGGGAAGGTTTATTCCCGTTGTGCGTCACCTGATTTCCATTCCTGCCGGGTTGGCTAAGATGAATTATTTCCATTTCGCACTCTATACCACTCTGGGCGCAGGACTTTGGAATGTTTGCCTGGCCCTCACCGGGTATCTGGCGCATGGCCAACAAGAAATAATCAACCGGTATAGTGGTGAAATATCCATATTATTTGTGGTTGGTGGCATTATCCTGATGGCATTCTTTGTCTACAAAACAATGCACAAAATCAAAAAGAAGGCATGAGGAAATTTGGATTAATTGGCTTACCCCTTGCCCAGTCGTTCTCAAAAAAGTATTTCACTGCCAAATTCGAACAGGAAGGTATTGATGCCTGCTATGAATTGTATGAATTGCAGGATATTGCAGAGTTCGTTGCATTGATTCAGCAGGATGGCCTATGCGGATTAAACGTCACCATCCCCTATAAGGAGCAAGTGATACGTTACCTCGATGAATTGGACCAAACTGCCGCTGAGATTGGAGCAGTGAATGTGATTAAATTCACACAACAGAACGGTAAATTGCATCTGAAAGGCTTTAATTCTGATGCCATAGGATTTGATACGTCCCTCCTTCCCTTTCTGAAAAGCTGCCACCACAAGGCACTTATCCTCGGTACGGGCGGTTCCTCCAAGGCCATAAACTACGTACTTCAACGTCAGGGAATCGAAACAACCTTTGTATCCCGCACCCCTAAACCCGGAATGCTTACCTATGACCAATTAAATCAACAAATCATGAATGATCATTTGTTGATAATCAACTCCACCCCGGTGGGCTCTTTTCCCCATTCGGAGGAATGCCCCGATATTCCCTATGAATTATTGACAAACAAACACCTCCTTTTCGACGTCGTGTATAATCCCTCCGAAACGCTCTTTCTGCGCAAAGGCCGTGAACAAGGTGCTGTTGGAATCAACGGCGAAGGCATGCTTATTGGACAAGCGTTGGCTGCCTGGGAAATATGGAATAGGGATAAGTGATAAACGATAAACGATAAGTGGTAAGTGGTAAATCTTTGATTTCCCGGTCACATTACGTTTTTTCCTCATTCCTTTTTCCTCAATCCTCTTTTCGGGACTCGCGATTTCCGTATCGCGTTCTTACTCATTCCTTATTTCTGATTTCTCATTCCTCTTTAGTTCAACTTTAATTTTTGAGGTTTTGTTTGCTTTTATCAACATATCGGGTTCAAAGAATGTTATACATTTTAATATTAAATAAAAATGCTTCCTGAAGTAAACCACATTTCGGAACACATTATTTCTGTTGTGAACTTTTGTGCCTGTTGTGGTTTATTATTGATTTTCATTATAAAACAAAATAAATTAGCATGAAAGAATATGTACTGCTCTTCCGTATGGACATTACCACCCCGGAAATGCAACCTACACCCAAACAAATGGATTCGTATATGGTGGACTGGATGGATTGGATTGACTACATTTCGGAAAGAGGGCAACTGGCAGAAGGTGGAAACCATTTATCCTACACAGGCAGGGTAATCAGGCATTACGATGACATCACGGAAGAACCCTATTCGTCAAAAAAGGAATCGGTGACGGGCTACATCCTGATCTATGCCCGTGATTTTGACGAGGCAGTGCACATTGCCAAGAAATGCCCGATCCTCTCCGGCGAAGGCACCAGCGTAGAAGTGCGGGAAACAGCTACCCCCTGGTCCGTACAGAATTCGAACCGGAAGAATGGGAAGTGAGAAACGATTAACGATTAGTGATTAACGGGTAACGGTTAACAAGAGAGGGTAGAAACATTGATTTTACCTTCTTTGTTTATAAAAAGGGTAATTGGTTGATTAATTGGCAGGTTTTAAATGTATATACTACACCTACAGTTATTCTACTCATATCCGACTCACTACTGAGTTTAGGTAAAAAGAACCTATAATCAAAAGTCACCCAAGGATAAACCAGGGATAACCCATATCTACTTAAATACGGGTTATACCTTGGTTATACCTTGGTTATCCCTTGGTTATCCCTTGGTTATCCTAAACTCAGGTATAACTGGGATATGTTTAGGAGGCGAATGGGCGTTAGACAGCAATGAATAATTGGAAGCCAGCAGGAAGTGGCAGGTACCCGAAGATTTCACCGCCAAACCTTTTGTCGTTTGTAGGACACAAAAGCGTTTTCTTCCAACAAACGGGAGGAAACTCTCAACGGTACTTCGTACTCGATGAGGTTGTCAGAATACCGGTTTAGGTAATGGCTGAACATTCGGTTGGATGATCTCATGAGAAAAATAGAACGATTTGCGGATAAACAGGAGTTTAAGTATAAAATAATTAACAAGAATATTGATAACTTCAACTATAATGCTTAGTTTTGTTGCTGATAAAAAAGCAGATCTTTTGAAGTCAATTTAGAACTGTATAATATTCAATCAGAATCCTGAACAAATCACACGTGATCATATCGACAGCCAGTTAACGGCTTGCAGTTGATTGATTCAGGGTATGAAACTGGGTTTCAGTGGGTGCTAAATAAATTTTCAATTCCAATTATATTAACCATTTATTTTATCAACGATCATGGATTCTTACATTTCAGAAAAAGTCGAAGTAAGTCAGACCTTGTTAATTCGCAAGGTGTATGTGTGGATGTGCTTAGCGTTACTGATTACAGCCGGCACAGCTTACAGGGTATCAAACTCGGAAGAGTTATTGAGGCTTATCTTTTCAAGTCAACTGAGCTTCTTTGGCCTTATCATTGCCCAACTGGCCATCGTATGGTACCTATCGGCAAGGATTAAGACACTGGCATTTACTACTGCCACTATCCTTTTTGCCCTGTATTCGGTATTGATGGGAGTTACCATGTCATGCATTTTCCTGGCCTACACACAATCATCCATCACCTCCACCTTTCTGATCACTGCAGGCACCTTTGGGGTAATGAGCATTTATGGTTTTACCACCAAGAAAGATTTAACCTCTATCGGTGGTTTACTGATTATGGCGTTGGTTGGACTGATCATAGCTATGGTAGTGAATTACTTTATGAAAAGCAGCATGATGGATTTGGTCATATCCTGTATAGGTGTACTTATCTTCGTTGGATTAACTGCCTATGACACCCAGAAAATCAAGGGATTATTGAATCAGGAAAACACGGAAGAGAACCAGAAAATGGCTCTACTTGGGTCACTGATGCTCTACCTGGATTTTATCAATTTGTTCCTTTTCTTGTTAAGGATATTCGGAAAAAGGAGATAAATCATCCGACAGTCCTCTGTTAGCAAACATATTCAAATCAACCCGTCTACATATACCTATAAATTATTTCATCGTGTTCAAAAATTCATTGATCCTGTTTATTTCCCTGTTTCTATGCATGAGCGTTTATTCGCAGGAAGTTATCGAAAACAAGCAACACAAGAGTACCATCATCGCCACACAATCGCAGGTAACCCCAATGGTCAAAGATACCATCCAGTATTCAGGAAACAATTATTCGTTCCGTAATGAGGTATTGACGTTAAATAAAATGGAAGGGATGATGCAAAACAACACAGTGGCAACAGAGTATTTAAAATCGGCCAAGGGAAGTTCAGGCTTTGCCAATGTGTTAGCGTATGCCGGTGGTTTTCTGATTGGATACCCCCTGGGGACGGCTATCGGTGGCGGCAAACCAAACTGGACGTTAGCTGCCATTGGATGCGGCCTGATTGTGATAGACCTGCCGATCATCAGTTCGGCCAATAAGAACCTCAAGAAAGCCGTGAAAGCCTATAATCTGGTGGAAACTTTATCCCGGGTTGAGAAGTACGAACTCAAACTGGGGATGAATCAAAACGGAATGGGGTTGGCATTGCGGTTCTGAAAATAAGGAATGAGAGTTTGAGGAATGAGAGATGAGTAAAATAGGTGGTAGTTAGCCCCTTACCTCTTACCTCTTACCTCTTATCTCTTATCTCTTACCTCTTATCTCTTACCTCTTTAAAAAGCCCTTCACACGCATCCTCCAACAAGTCAATCACATGTTCGAACCCTTGATCTCCGCCATTATACGGATCGGGGACAAAGGATGCTTTCATTTCCACACTGAAAGAAGTCATCAAATGAATCTTTGACAAATGCACAGGATTGGAGGTCAGTTGCTTCAGACCTCGTATATTCTGATCGTCCATACAAATGATCCAGTCGAAGCGTTCGAAATCGGACTTTACGACAGGACGTGATCGATGAAGCAAGTTATAACCGCGTCGTATAGCATGGGATCGCATCCGGGTATCAGCCAGTTCACCCTCATGATAATCGAGCAAACCGGCAGAATCAATTACAAAGCGATCCAACATTCCTTCTCGGGTAAGGATCTTGAGAAATATGCCTTCCGCCATCGGCGAACGGCATATATTTCCCAAACAGACAAAGAGAATGGAGACAGGAAGCACGGGGATAGTTTGTAGTTTGTAGTTTATAGTCGGATGTTGATAAACGATTAGTGATAAGGGATAAACGATAAGTGATTAATGATAAGTAATTAAAGATTAACACTACTTATCATTAATCAAATAACACAATAGCTAATCAACCAATTAACTAATCAACTAATCAACTAATCAACTAATTAACCCATTAACTAATCACCTAGATAGACAATATCTGAATTACTCCCAGTAAATTTTCATTAACCGGTTTATCATCTTTAATGGCTTTAGTAAATGGGATATGGACTATTACATCGTTTACAATCCCGATCATGATACTGCGTTGTTCATCCATTAAAGCATCGATGGCCGCCACGCCCATACGGCTTGCCAGGATTCGATCGTATGCAGAGGGAGAACCTCCACGTTGGATATGGCCCAGGATGGTAACCCTAACGTCATATTCGGGATGCTCAATGCGCATGCGTTCAGCTAATCCTGTAGCACCACCGGTTATATCACTTTCAGCCACAATGACAATGCTGCTGTTTTTTGATTTACGGAAACCGTTTTTAATCAGTTCCTCCAGTTGATCGACCTTGGTTTCACGTTCGGGAATAATGGCTGCTTCGGCACCGGAAGCCAGGGCGCTGTTTAAGGCAAGGAAACCTGCATCGCGACCCATAACCTCAATAAAGAACAAACGTTCGTGAGAAGAGGCCGTATCGCGTATTTTATCCACTGCTTCAATGATAGTGTTCAGGGCTGTGTCGTAGCCAATGGTTGAATCGGTTCCGTACAAATCATTGTCGATGGTTCCGGGCAGTCCGACAATCGGCACGTTGAATTCCTGGGCAAAGATACGGGCTCCGGTAAAGGTACCATCACCACCAATCACCACCAGGGCATCAATTTCTTCTTTCTTCATGGTATCAAAGGCAAGTTTCCGGCCTTCTACCGTATGAAATTCCATACAACGGGCAGTCTTTAGGATTGTACCTCCCTGTTGAATGATATTGCTGACATTTTGAGTCTGGAATTCCTTGATCTCGCCTGTAATCAATCCTTTGTAGCCTCTGTAAATTGCTTTGACACGAATGCCATTGAAGATAGCTGCACGTGTCACCGACCTGATCGCTGCGTTCATTCCGGGGGCATCACCACCCGATGTAAGTAAACCGATGCATTTAATTTCGTATTTCATTTTTTGTAACCTTACTATTAAAAATAACCTATATTTTTGTTTCTTTATTTTCTGCTTTTAATGCCAGTTCGTTTAATTTGTCGGCGACATCCTCCATCAACCACCGGGGAGTGGAAGTAGCACCGCAAATTCCTATTTTCTTGGTCAGATCAAGATGCAATCCTGCGACCTCGTCTGCTTCAGTTACAAAATAAGTATTTGGATTTATTTTTTTGCTGTGCTCATACAACACTTTGCCATTTGAGCTTTTCTTGCCGCTGACGAATATAACAATATCATTTTTCTTTGCAAAGGTAGTAATATTTGGAATTCTATTAGCTACCTGACGGCAAATTGTGTCAGAATATTCAAATTCAGCCCCATTTACTATCTTTTCGGATAGTGTCGATACCAAATGATTGAAACCATCCAATGACTTAGTCGTTTGTGAGAACAGGTATATGTTTTTAGAAAAATCGAGCTTGTTTAAATCAGCTTCATTTTCAATAACAATGGCCTTTTCATCGGTCTGACCTACTAATCCGTTTACTTCGGCATGTCCTTTTTTCCCGTAAATGACGATCTGTGTGTCATCGGTCGGTGCCGCGTTGTAGGCCTTTTTAATGCGCGATTGCAATTTCAATACCACCGGGCAAGAGGCATCGATCAGCGTTAGGTTGTTCTCTTTGGCAATCTGATAGGTTCGGGGGGGTTCACCATGGGCACGCAACAATACTTTTGCATCATGGAGTTGTTCGAATTGCTCGTGATTGATCGTAATCAAGCCAAGCCGTGTGAGACGTTCCACTTCCTGACCGTTGTGGACGATATCGCCCAGGCAATAAAGGGTTTCGCCTTTGGCTAATTCTTCCTCTGCAGTTGAAATAGCTTTGACTACGCCAAAACAAAAACCTGATTTCTTATCGATCTCGATATTTAACATGAAGATATTTACAATTTATTTATTTACGATTTACAATTTAGAAGATTAATACGTTTTTTTATTAAACAACGTTCGTAACAGGTTGTTTTGTTCTTCGCGAGTCAGATAGGAGTTGTCGAGGACAACAGCATCATCAGCCTTTCGCAACGGACTCTCTTCACGGTTCTGATCACGTTCATCACGCTCTTTTACATTGGCCAGCACTTCTTCGAAATTAGCTTTCTCACCCTTAGCAGCCATTTCATCCAATCGCCGTTGAGCCCTTATTTCGGGGGTAGCAGTGACAAAAATTTTCAATTCAGCTTGTGGAAAAACGACTGTGCCAATATCTCGTCCATCCATCACAATTCCTTTCTTCAACCCCATCAGTTGTTGCTGACGTACTAATTCGTGACGGACAAAACCAAGGGTGCTTACCCGGCTTGCTCCATTGGCGACTTCCAGTGACCTGATATCCGTTTCAACATTCTCTCCGTTTAAATATGTTTCGGATTTGCCTTCCGCATTGGTTTTAAAATCAATATGAATTGACTCTATATTTTTCTTAAGCTCATCTGCATTGATTGCGGTTTCTGTGATCCACCCTTTTTGAATACTAAACAGGGAAACTGCCCGATACATGGCACCTGAATCAACATAAACATATCCTACTTCACCTGCTAATTCCTTTGCCATGGTGCTTTTCCCACATGATGAAAAACCATCAATGGCCACAATAATTTTATTCATAAGTCTAGTTAGAAGTTTTTTGAGCTTACAACCTGAATTCGTTCAACGAAGTACTGATAGAGAACTGATAAGAATAGTTGCCCACCTGAAATTGGGTCATCCCAAATCCAACATGGAATTTATAGAGTTTAATGCCTCCCCCGAATGAAAAACCAGCACTGCTTTTAAATCCGGACATACTCATTTCTTGTTGCCGGCGATCGTTGTAGGCCATGCTCAGGTAGAAGTTTTTGGAAGGAATAAATTCAGCAGCAATAATGGTGTGACGGAATGCCATATCGACAAATCCAATTTTATTGGTGACAGGTGTATTAGTCACATTATCGGTGGGCTGGTTGGTCGATTCATAGCCTAAATCCCAGTGTTGCAAGTTATCGAGTGTCAGTGAAAAACGAAGGGGAGCATGCTGGAATTTTTTAGACACACCCAACTGGATATCAAATGGCAGTGGTTCCAGGTGTTGTTGACCTTCTTCGGAATAATATCCCTTTAATTGGGTTCCCATATTCTTTAAGACCAATCCTGCAGAGAATAAATTAGCAGAATCGTTATAGCTCACTCCTGCATCTAATGCTACCCCGTAACTTGTATAGGTTTCATATACTGAGTTAATGGGTTTTAAGGTGGCACCCACCGTAATTCTATTGGTCAAAGGTCTGGCATACATGAGGTATAACGCCATATCTTTTGCGGTAAAAGTCTGTCCTGTAAGCACATTTAAATCTGTTGCTTCTTGAAAAGTACCATAATCAATATATTGAATACCGATGGCAAAATAGTTTTTATTTCCATAATTTCTTCCATATACTGCTGAGCCAAATTTAATATCGGCCAGGTAGGAAGCCATATTAAGACCAATCATATTATTTGTTTCGGAAGTTAACAGGGCAGGATTCTGGAAAGCGAAGTTAATATCATCGTCATGCAAGGAGACATTTATGCTCCCCAAAGCGGCTAAACGGGATGAAACTGGTAAATCCAGGAATTGATAAACACCGGTTCCTGCCTGGGAAAAGGCGAATAATGAAACGGTTACTGATATGAGGAGTATAAAAAATCTCTTTGTCATTAAAATCTTTTTATTGTGAGCTTCAGAAGTAAGTTTTTAAAAATAATTTCACAATCAATTTTTCAAAAAAGCACTCAAAGATACACTATTTTTGCGGTCTAAAAGTATTGAGATGAAATTTCTACTTCTCTAAACGGTAAAAAAGTGAAAAA
>CAIYOZ010000144.1 GCA_903927945.1 uncultured Bacteroidales bacterium
ACATCCCCTTCAGGGGCTTGGGGTGAACTAGTTTCAAAAGAGTTATGTCGAATCGTAAAAACATGATTTTTAAATACATAGTTCTATTCAACCAGCCAGTTAACCAACTAACTAAATCAACTAATCAGCTATTCCCTGACATCCTGGACAAGCCATTTCAAGGTAGTCCTCATTACAATGCATTAAAAACAAAATATCAAACTTCATTGTTTTTGGTTCAGACGGTAGATTTAATACTATATTCTACAGGCCAGAACAGCGAATGCAACTCAGTATTATCCGGTGGGAATCCTTTTCTAATCAATTAAAAAAAGCGTATCTTTGCGGTCAATTGAGGGCCGGCAGTGGCCAAGTGATGATTTTCCGATTATGTTAAAGCAACAGTTACAACAGAAGTTACAACAAAAACTTTCTCCTGCCCAAATACAGGTCATCAAGATGCTTGAGGTACCTACCCTGGAGCTGGAAGAGCGTATCCGTCAGGAGCTGGAAGAAAACCCGGCCCTGGAGGAAGGGGTGGAACAGGACAAGGATGCGGATGATTTTGAGGGTGAGGGTGCCATGGATGAAGGAGGAAATAACGAGGATGTCGATTTTGAGGAATATATGGCTGATGATGACATCCCCGACTACAAGCTAAAAACCAATAACACTTCCAAGGACGACAAGCACGAAGATATCCCGTTTTCGGCAGGCATGACCTTTCATGAATTCCTGGTCGATCAGGTGGGGCTGCTGCAACTGTCGGAGAAAGACCGCCTGCTGACTGAATATGTGATCGGGAACATTGACGATGAAGGTTACCTGCGCCGTACCCCCGAAGCTATGGTGGACGATATCGTCTTTCAATCGGGGGTGGAGACCAATGATAATGAAATTAAACGTATCGTTCAACTGGTACGGCAGTTTGATCCGGCGGGAGTATGTGCGCTCAATCTGCAGGAATGCCTGCTGTTTCAACTTGAACGCAAGGAACAAACCCGGGAAGTGAAGCTGGCCAAACGGTTGATAGCCGAATACTTCGATGAATTCTCGAAGAAACATTACGACCGCATCCAACGGGGACTGGACATGGACGATACCATGCTGAAAAAGGTGATGAACGAAATCATTCACCTGAATCCGAAACCCGGAAACGCCTGGGGAGGAAATATCCTGGAGAAATCGATGACCACCATCGTGCCTGATTTCAACCTGGAGAATGATGAAGGACAGCTGACAGTATCGCTCAACAACAGCAACGTACCGGAGCTTCGGGTGAACAGCACGTACAATGAAATGTTCCAGGATTACACGGGCAACAAACAAAACCAAAGCCGGGAGATGAAAGATGCGGTGATGTTTGTAAAACAAAAGATAGATTCTGCGCGTTGGTTTATTGATGCCATCAAGCAACGGCAACAAACGTTACTCACCACCATGATGGCGATCGTGGAATTTCAACGGGAATTCTTTATCGAAGGCGATGATACGTACCTGAAACCCATGATACTGAAAGATATTGCCGACCGGACAGGTTATGACATTTCCACTATCTCCAGGGTAAGCAACAGCAAATATATCCAGACAGAGTTCGGCATATTTCCCGTGAAGTATTTCTTTTCGGAATCGATGACCAATGATGTGGGTGAGGAAGTATCGACCCGGGAGATCAAGCAGATATTGATACAATGTGTGGAAAATGAGGATAAACGCAAGCCGGTAACCGATGAAGCACTGTCGGAAGTGCTACGGACTAAAGGCTATATCATTGCCAGGCGAACCGTAGCTAAATACAGGGAACAATTGAATATACCGGTAGCCAGGATGCGCAGGGAAATATAGAATAGAAGTGAGGAATGAGAGATGAGAGATGAGAGATGAGAAATGAGTGGTAAGAGGTAAGAGGCAAGAGGCAAGGAAAAGAAAAGAAGTAAAAAAGTGCAATTCTGAAATAATGAAATCAATCCATAAGACCATATCCCTGGTATTCCAACCATTGTTGATGCCGACCTATGCCATGTGTCTGCTGATGAACATGGATATTTTTTTAATGTTGCCATTGCGTTGGCGGATGATAGCCATTATCGGCACCTTTGTGTTTACGGGGATATTGCCGGCGGTACCGATCTGGTTGATGATGAAACGGGGGGAAGTGCACGACCTGTTCATCTCTAAACGGGAAGAACGAACGTTGCCTTACCTGTTTTCATTGATGGCGTATGTGTTCTGGGCGTTATTCCTGTGGCGTACGTTGCAATTCCCGCTATTCATTGTGGCCATGGGAATGGGATCGGCGGTTTCTATCCTGATCATCGTGTTGATCAACCTGCGATGGAAAATAAGTGCCCATGGTGCCGGAGTGGGCGGGTTGACAGGATCGGTGTTCGGGGTATGTTACCGCACGGGTATCAATCCGGTATGGTTCTTAACCCTTGTGCTGATACTCTCGGCGGTGGTAGCGTTCTCGCGACTTGAACTGAAAGCACACACGCCGGGCCAGGTACTCGCCGGATTTACAGTAGGGTTTATCTCGGTATTTACGCCTTGCTTCTTTTTCTAGATGCCACAACTTTCCAAAGTTGCAAACTTTGGAAAAGTTACAGACTATAAAATTATTCACCAATTAATAAATAATAATATGATAACAATTGACCAACTGAAAGATGTGTTGGAGCGCGAGTCCGCACTGAGGAGGTATCTTTGACGTCGATACGAAATTAATCCAAATAGAAGAAGAAGAGTTGCGTACCCAGGTACCCGACTTTTGGAATGATGCCAAGGCCGCCGAAGCGCAGATGCGTAAGGTGAAGGAGTTGAAAAACTGGGTAGTTGGTTACAATGAAGTGAAAACGGCGGCTGATGAACTTCAGTTATTTTTCGATTTTTACAAAGAAGATGCTGTCACCGAAGAGGAAGTGGACGAGGCTTACCGCCATGCCATGAATCTGGTGGAGACCCTTGAAATGAAAAACATGCTCTCGCACGAGGAAGATAAGCTGGGTGCAGTGATCAAGATCGTAGGAGGTGCAGGAGGTACGGAAGCCCAGGATTGGGCGGAAATGTTGTTCCGTATGTACCAGCGTTGGTGCGAACGGCAGGGTTACAAGTGCGAGATCACCAACCTGCAGGAAGGTGACGAAGCCGGTATCAAGACTGTCACCATGCAGATTGATGGCGAAATGGCCTACGGTTACCTGAAGAGTGAAAACGGCGTTCACCGGCTGGTACGGGTATCGCCGTTCAATGCACAGGGCAAGCGTATGACGTCGTTTGTATCGGTGTATGTGGTTCCTTTGGTGGATGATACCATCGAGATTGAGATCAATCCCGCCAACCTGACCTGGGATACGTTCCGGTCGAGTGGAGCAGGAGGCCAGAATGTGAACAAGGTGGAAACGGGTGTACGGTGTCATTATAAGTTCAAGAATCCGGTGACGGATCTCATGGACGAGATTGTGATTGAAAATACCGAGAGCCGGTCACAGTTTGGGAATAAGGACAACGCCATCAGGTTGTTGAAATCACAACTCTACGAACTGGAACTCGAGAAACGTCGTGCCGAGACCGCGAAAGTGGAAGCAGGCAAGAAAAAAATCGAATGGGGTTCCCAGATTCGCAGTTATGTATTCGACGACCGACGGGTGAAGGATCATCGTACCAATTACCAGACATCGAACGTACAAGGGGTGATGGATGGGGATATCGATCCGTTTATCAAGGCGTATTTAATGGAATTTCCGGACTAAAGATTCTAAAACAGATCTAAAATAGCGTATATCGTTCTTAAATAAAGATCGGAATGCGCTATTTTTATGTTTCTAACGTTTAAAGGTTGATGAACTCAATGTATATGAAACGAATCCTTTTCCATAGTATTTTAGTGCTGTTTTCTGCGTGTGTTTGGGGAACCGACTACAGCAAAGCAGACAAACAAGCCCTGTCGGTACCACCTAACCTGAAAACTGCGAACGAGATAACCCGGTACCTGACCAGAAACCTGTCATCCCCAACCGATAAAGCCCGGGTGATCTATTATTGGATTGCTCACAATATCCGGTATGATGTGACCAAAATGTACAAGAATGAAACCTATACCGACCCGCAGGAGCTGGTGGATAATGCCTTGAAATACCGTAAGGGAATTTGTTCGAATTATGCGGCACTCTTTCAGGCTTGCTGCAAGACGGTTGGCGTTCAATCGTATATTATCGAAGGTTATACCCGTCAGAATAACAAGACTATCTTAATTGGCCATGCCTGGAATGCCGTAAAGATCAATAACAGGTTTTACGATGTAGATGCCACCTGGGCAGCCGGGTCGCTGAAGGGAAACAAGTATATCCCGGCATTCAGGGACGAGTTCTTCATGATTCCGCCGGAGGAATTTATAAAGAGCCACATGCCCTTCGACCCTATCTGGCAATTCTCGACCAACCCGATTACCCCGAAAGAATTCGAAAAAGGGGATTTCTCGAAGATAAACCGTGCGTCCAACTTTAATTATTATGATTCCATCAAGGTTTATTCCACCTTGAGTACGTGGGATAAACTGATGCACGAAAATGAAAGAGTGATGAAATCCGGAATAACCAACGCGCTCATTCGTAATCATGTGGAGAATAACCAACGGGGGATTGCCACAGAAGGTTATAACAAAGCGGCATTAACTTTCAACCAGGCGGTTGAGAAATATAATCAATATATTGCCTTTAAGAATAGTCAATTTAAAAATTTAACCATGAAGGATGCCGATATTCTGGGTTTGCTGTCATCCTCCCGTCATTCGATTGAACAATCAGAACAAGCGCTATCCTATATCAAATCGGATAATTTTAATCTGTTTCAGATGAGCATAAGCCTTGAAAAATCCATTAAGAACCTAAAGAGAAACCTGGAGGAAGAAGATAAATTTGCCACGAAGTATGTCAAAACCCTGAAGCCGTTACGAATCTTTTTGTTTTACAAGAAAACCTGATACTTTTAGTTAAAGCTTTTTTAGAAAACAAAATAATGACAACAAAATGAGGTAGAATGCCGTTTTAACTACACATTCTAAATACAAGGACATGAACCGCAACCGAAAAACACAACTGATATTTACATTTACATTCGGAATTATACTTGCTACCCTCTTTAGCTGTAATTCGACTAATGCACCCACAGCCCCCACCAATAAAAACGGATTGACGGTGTCGGTAGTGACCAGTTCAGCCGGTGGTTCCTATGCACCAAAACATGTGGTAGCAATCTGGGTGGAGAATGCTGCCGGAGATTTTGTAAAGACTTTAACGGTTTATGCCGGGGTAAGAGCCTCCGACCTGACTAATTGGGATGCAGTCTCGGGGGGTAACTCTGTGGATGCTGTCACCGGGACCACCCAAAGTAGCCATGGTACCATTTATGGAAGCTGGAATGGCACCGATATAAAAGGTATTACGGTTCCCGATGGTACTTATCGCCTGTGTCTGGAACTGACGGATAAAAACACAGCAGGTAATTTTTCCTATTTCCTGTTTACAAAAGGGGGGACTGCTGAAACTCAAACACCGGCGAATGTTCCGAGTTTCTCTTCCATATCGATCAAATGGGTTCCTCTGTGATTGGTTAATTGGTTAATTAAGTTAATTGGTTAATTGGTTGATTGGTTGATTGGTTGATTAAGTTGATTGGTTGCTTATTCTATAGTCCTAATAGGAAAACAGGTTCACGCCTAGAGTACAAAATAATACCCATGCATTTTCAATATGAAAGTGCATGGGTATTTTAATTTAGCCTGTTTTAGAGGGATGTTGGAAATAAATATTTACTTTTGCAAATCTTTAGAAGAACGGATTTGTTTTAGGAAGAAACCAATGAAACAATAAAACGAATATAACGAATGAAACCATTTAATGAACTCCGAATTGCCATATGCAACGATCATGCAGGCTTCGAGTTGAAAAAAACAGTGCTTGATTACTTAAAAGCCTTGCAGGTGACTACTGTGAAGGATTTTGGTTCGTATACCTCCGAAAGTTGCGATTATCCCGATTTCGCCCATCCACTGGCAATAGCCATCGAAAATGGTGAGTTTGATTATGGAATCACCATTTGTGGCAGCGGGAATGGCATCAATATGGCCGCTAATAAACATCAGGGTATCCGCTCGGCCCTTTGCTGGGAAAACGAGGTAGCTTCATTGGCCCGTCGGCATAATGATGCAAATGTTATTGCCCTCCCTGCACGTTTTATTACCGAAAATGAGGCCAAGGAAATGATTGAAGTCTTTCTTACTACCGATTTCGAAGGGGGCAGGCATAAAACCAGGATAGATAAAATCCCCTGTTAACTTTGGAAAAGTGTTATTTAAAAACGAAACATGCAACGAACAGAAATATCAGCTTACGGAGAATTTGGGTTAATCAAACACCTGACAGAGAAATTTAAAATAGAGAACCCTTCCACGTTAAAAGGTGTGGGCGATGATGCTGCGGTACTCAGTTATGAAAACAAAAAGATTCTGGTGACTACCGATTTGTTGCTGGAAGGCATTCACTTTGACCTGGTATATGTACCCATCATGCATTTAGGCTATAAGGCAGCCATAGTGAACTTCTCGGATATCTATGCCATGAATGGCGACCCAAAGCAAATTACCGTCTCTATAGGTGTCTCAAAACGATTCTCTGTAGAAGACCTGGAACAACTGTATGCGGGTATTCAACTGGCATGTGATAAATATGGAGTTGACCTGATTGGAGGTGATACTTCCGCTTCCCTTACCGGCCTGACCATTAGCGTGACCTGTATAGGCGAGGCTGTGGAAGATAAAATTGTGTACCGTAACGGTGCTAACGCTACCGATCTGATATGTGTTACCGGTGACCTGGGATCAGCCTATATGGGGCTGCAATTGCTGGAACGTGAAAAGGTTGTTTTCTCAGCAAATGATGAAGCTCAACCCGATTTTGAGGAAAGGGATTATATCCTGAAACGCCAGTTAAAACCGGAAGCACGGAAAGATATCATTGAACTGCTGCGTACGAAAGGAATTGTCCCGACTGCCATGATGGATATCTCCGATGGCTTATCCTCTGAATTAATGCATATATGCTCGCAAAGCAACGTGGGCTGCCGTATCTATGAAGATAAAATTCCTATCAATTATCAGGCGGTAGTGATGGCTGAAGAGCTGAATATGAGTATTGTCACGGCAGCGCTGAATGGTGGCGAAGACTACGAACTCCTGTTCACCGTTTCACTGGAAGATTATGATAAAATAGTCACCATGGAAGGTGTAGCCATCGTAGGTCACACCACGAAACCTGAACTTGGGTTGCAATTGGTTGGTCGTGAAGGTGAGGAAATAGAGCTAAGGGCGCAAGGGTGGAATTCGTTGGAAGAATAGTTTAAAGTTAGTAGTTTATAGTTTATAGAGACAACGGTAAGTAATTGATTTAATGAGGGCTTCATTATAAATGAAGCCCTCATCTTATTTTTAATAAGTAATTTTATTAGCTTATATAGTATGCCATAAACCATTAACTCCAACTGTCTATAAACTATAAACTACTAACTATAAACTTCTTATTCTGCTTCAGGGTCTGTCAATGGATTTGAAACAATCTTATTCCGTGCTCCGGTATGGAAACGGCTTACTTTTTTATTGATGATCAGGGTTGATGGTATGTTTTTTAATTCTTTCTTATCAGAGGTTGAAAGCACATTCCAGGTAAGATAACTGATCAGCATAAAGCTGTTTTTCGAAAGCAGGGTTGAGTTCAATCGTGTCAGTTTATTTACTTTTACGTTTGCCGGAAACTGTTGCCGGAGTTCGTGAATACCTTCCCGAATTACCTGACTGTTCGCTGCCAGTTTGTTTATATCCACAATGTTTATCGTGACATCCCCGCTGTTTCTGATCAACCTTCGGGCATAACGCAATAAGAACACATCCGTTTCATGGTGAAGCACTACCAATGTGGAGGAGATGCCCTCATATCCGCGGTTGATAAATACACCGACGCTACAGTTGCTGTTTTCAATGAAGTAGCGGGTCTTATCCTTGATCAGCGTTCCGGGATAGAAAAAGGTTTGCTGTTTGGTAATACTGTTAATGATTTTATTCAGCCATTTGACGTTCTGAAACATTGGACTATCCTTGAAAAAAGGAATCCCCGACAACGATATTCCCGCACCCACCAGCAGAAAGTCAAAATTATTATAATTCGCCGATTTTACAATTCCCAATTCGATATTATCGGTTACCTTGTATTCCGTTTCCAAGGGTATGTTTTGTATAGTAGCTTCATCTTTTATGCCCTTGAAGCTATCCACCGAAAACTGTTCCCCGTAAATTGGGTTTGTATCGGTACCCGGGGTGATATGTAGCACGCTTACGGCCAGGCTGTTCTTAGTCCCGTCCAGTACTGTTTTGGCAACACTGAGCAATGACTTGCCGTTTTCAGGATTTCCAAGGGCAATCAGAGCCTTGAATATCCCCTGGGTTTGTTGTAAAATATATTCCTGTTCTATATCCTTTGCCGGGAAGAACCTGTTTATGATTGATAGTACAGGAGTGGTCATAAAGGTGGTGACCAACGCCATGAGTACGAGCATGACAAATATCGAGGGAGGAAGGATTCCCATTTCGTACCCGATATTCAATACGATCAGTTCCATTAATCCACGGGTATTCATCAGTACTCCCAGCGAAAGACTGTCACGCCACGTTTCACCTAAAATACGTGCAGTAAATGCACCTCCTATGAATTTGCCGATAATGGCTACAATTATAAAGATTCCGCATATCTCCCACAAATAGGGAGTGTTCAATAATCCTATTTGTGTCCGTAATCCGGTAAATACAAAAAATAAGGGTAATAATAATGTGACCGATACGTCTTCTATTTTTTCAATGACCAGCTTCCTGAAATTTGGAAGCTGCGGCATAACCACACCAGCCAGAAAAGCTCCAAACAGGGCATGAATCCCGATAACCTGTGTTACAAATGATGAAACTATTAAAACCAATAATAGAAAAGCTATAATACTTTTGTTCAATACTTCGCTGTTGCTGTAAATCTGTCCAATTCGTTTTAAAAAAGGGCGAACTATAAAAAACATGATCAGCACATAACCTATTGAAAAACCAATGGTGTACAATGAACTGATGAAACTTCCGGTTTTAGCGATTGCAATGGCTGCGGCAAGCATACACCAGGCGGTAACATCATTGATAGCGGCACTGGCAATAGCCATGGCACCTAAATGAGTCTTTGTCAATCCCTTTTCCTGCACTATCCGTGCCAGCACCGGGAAAGCTGTAATACTCATTGAAATCCCTATAAATAAAGCAAATGAAAGAAAATCGGTTTGTTTGGAAGCAAAGTCCTGATAAAGAAAATAAGCCAAAACCATTCCAAAGAAATAAGGAATAATAATGCTGGCATGACTGATGACATAGGTTATTCCCATTTTCTCTTTCAGGGTGCCAATATTCAAATCCATCCCAATGGTAAACATGAACAGGATTAGTCCAACCTGACTAAGAATATAGAGGTTTCCCAATGACTTAACCGCAAATAAAAAGTGAAAGACTTCCGGATAGAAATATCCAAGCAATGAGGGACCCAATATAATACCGGCTAGTATTTCACCAATGACAGTCGGTTGGCCTATTTTAGTAAAAAGATAACCAAAAATGCGGGATACAAAGAGGATGGATATGATTTGAAGCAACAGCATGGCTGAAGGTTCGGAGATATTGTTGAAGATAGATTGCCGGAACGTGCTGAAATGAGTCGAGGTATCTCCATCCTGGATAAGGGGTACAACCTTGTGCAGAATTGCATTGTGCCCATCAAATACTTTTCCATTCTGAAACAGAATGTAAGTTCCGACGCAGAACAAACTCAGCATCAGTACATAAAACATCCAGGTTTTGGTATGTGAGTTATTCATGAATTCGGTGAATCAGGTGAACAGGTGAAAAATCATTTGATAAACCGGAAGGTAGCCTGGGTAAAGTAAATAATTCAGTCAGTTGAGCTACAATTCCAATCCTGTAATTCCTTTACAGTGCAAAGATAGTGATTTTTTCACTTTCTAAAACCTGTCTTTTAAGATTAATTCTCAGTTGCACCATTACCGTCCCGGGTTTTGTATATATGCATTTTATTGATTTACTTTGTACTCTCTTACGAATTTACAGGTAGGGCAAGTAATAATTACACAAATTGATGAATATTTGAATTTAATTATTAGCCTGAATTAAAACTGAAGGACAATAAAAAATGAATATATCTATAAGTTTTTGGATCGCATTTATCATTTTTGTGCTGGCAATGCTAACGCTCGATTTGTTCGTATTTCATAAGAAGAATACCGTGGTGAAGGTGAAGGAAGCCTTGTTGTGGAGTTTGTTCTGGATAGGATTAGCTGTCATATTCAATGTGGGGGTATACTTTATGGTGGGCAAAGTCAAAGCCCTTGAATTCCTTACCGGTTACCTGATTGAAGAATCTTTGAGTGTCGACAACCTGTTTGTGTTTATTTTGATTTTCGGATTCTTCAAAATAGAGCCTAAATATCAGCATAAAATACTTTTCTGGGGAATCATTGGTGCCATCATCATGCGTGGGGTTTTCATATTTGCCGGGGTGGCGCTTATCCAACGCTTCAACTGGATCATGTATGTATTTGGAGCATTCCTGATATATACAGGCATAAAACTGTTGTTTGAAAAGGAAGAGGATGAATACAATCCGAATAAGAACTTTTTTATCCGGGGGTTTAAGCGTATTTTCCCTGTGTCCGATGATATGTCGAAACCCCGTTTCTTTTTCCGGAGCAATAAAATCCTCTATGCCACACCATTCTTCATTACCCTGCTGGTGATCGAAGCCTCCGACCTGATCTTTGCCGTCGATTCCATCCCGGCCGTGTTATCGGTATCCAAGGATCCGTTCATTGTTTATACCTCCAATATCTTTGCAATCCTGGGGTTACGGTCACTTTATTTTGCATTGAACGGCATCATGTCGTATTTCCATTTCCTGAAATATGCCTTATCTGGAATCCTGACTTTTATTGGATTTAAGATGTGTGTCAATGAATTAGCCTCCGAGGTTGGGTATGACTTTCACATTTCCAACCTGGCTTCTCTGGGAGTCATTGTGACCTTACTGACCGTCTCCATCCTGCTTTCCATCACTGTGAAGAACAGGGATGAACACAAGGCACTCAAAAAGTAAAAACAAAATAATATGAACTAAATTCAACAGAGAATTTACTTGACAGAATAAAAGAAAGGAAAAATGGGGAGTATAACTTCCCATTTTTTGTGCCTCTTTAAAGTCAGTCGATAGGAGAAAGCAGTTTGGTCAATAAACTATAATCACTATAATTCGTTTAGCAATTAAAGTAAAATCAGGGTAGGTTCGTCTACCTGAATATGGAGACAGCCATGAATTATACCAAGAGTGAACGGAAGATTAATTCCATATCCAACGTCCTGCAGGAATTTGGGGAGAAGTTGTTTGGATTTGTGCGAAAGAAAGTGAAATCGACCGAAGATGCGGAAGACATCCTTCAGGAGGTATGGTTTCAACTGAGTAACCTGGATGACGTTGCCGAACTGGACAATGTGAGTGCCTGGTTGTACGAGGTAGCCCGTAATAAGATCACCGATAAATCTCGCAAAAAAACAAACCTGTCACTGGAAGATTACGGGTATGAATCGGAGGATGGAGAGTTTAACTTCAAAGAAATCCTGCTGCTCGACGATAGTAACAATCCTGACCTGGCGTTCTTCAAGGAAATGTTCTGGAAAGAATTCCAATTGGCCCTGGATGAACTACCACCCAACCAACGGGAGGTGTTTGTGCTGAATGAGATTGAAGACCTCACTCTCCAGCAGATTGCCGACCAGAAAGGTGAAAACCTGAAAACGATCATTAGTCGTAAAGGATATGCATTAAAACACCTGAGAAACAAACTGGATTACTTGTATAAAGAGTTGAGCAATTAAGGAGAGGCAAGAAGTAAGAGGTAAGAAAGTAAGTAGTATAAAATCAGAGAAAATATTAAAATTAAAAAACATAAAAGATGAATACAAACAATCAACATCCCTGGAGGAAACGACGACTCTTGTTTATACCCATATTCCTTGTCGGGTTATTTGCAATCAGCGGCATCGTCATGCTGTTGTGGAACGCTGTATTGCCAAACGTATCGGGATTATTGCCGTTAAACTATTGGCAGGCTATGTGCATATTGGTATTGAGCCGTATATTATTCAGTGGGTTTAGGTTCGGAGGACACCATGGCCACCGACCTCCTTTCATGCACCCTACGTTCAGGGATAAGCTAATGAACATGTCGGATGAGGAACGTGAACAATTTAAGAACCAGTGGAGACAACGCTGTTGCAAATAAATAAGGGGTAAGAGGTAAGAGGCAAGAGGTAAGGAATAAGAAAAGGGAATAAGAAAAGGGAATAAGAAAAGGGAATAAGAAAAAGAAACAGATTCTTAAAGTAAAATAGAAGACAATTCGTCTTACAACATATACAACAGAATAAACTTTAAAAACAAAAAATCAATCAACATGACAAATTCAATTTTAAGAGCCGTTATAATAGGAGTCGTCCTTGGAGCGATGTTCTTTTTCGTGCCGGGATTAGTATTGGGTATTTTTGTAATCTTAGTCGTCGTACATATCCTTCGTTTTGCTTTTATGGGTCATGGGCATTATGGCCACGGGTACTATGGATATGGCCGTGCGGGATACGGTGGTGGATGCTGTGAAAGCGGATACGGTTATGGACGCGGATACGACCGTGAATGTGGTTGCAGTAATGATCCACATTTTGGACCGGAAGGCCCGCATGAACACCACCATGAACATGGACCCATGCACGGACACCTGTTTCATTGGGCAGACAAAATCAGAAATATGAGTGAAGAAGAATACTCCGAGTTTAAGAATAAAATGGACAAGGGATTCAGGCAGGGCTATTGGGGAAGAAACCCTGAAGGTTATCAGAAATGTCGCTGTGGAGAAAAAAACGAAACGCAAGACGATTCAACCAGCAAAAAAGAAGAAACAATAAAATAATGCATCGTAATAACCAACAATATGTATAGAAGATCAAGATTTTTAGTAGGATTCCTTGCTGCTGCATTGACATTTGGAGGACTTATGGCAACCCTTGGACCTGACCATTTTCACAGAGCAATGCATTGGCATCACCGCATGGGTGGCTGCTGCATGTTCCACGACGAACGCATGAACGGATGTGATGACCGGATGGACCCTTACGAGGAACACGAACGGTTTGAACGTCGTTACCACTACATGCAGGATGAGCCGGTGGCACCTCCAAGACAAGAAATGAGGAAAGACTCAGTCAAAAAATAAACTATAGTTAAATGTGTTAAAGGTAATTCCCATACCCTCTTTTATAAAATAAGGGTGAGGGACTTGCTAAAAAGAGTATGCAGTCTTAATATCGAATGAAAACCTTTTCATACCCACATGGGAAATGAAAGGGTTTTTTTATGGCAAAGTATTATTCAGTAAATAAGCTAATTAAATTGTAACTCCAAACAAGTAGGGATAAATGAAGCAACCAATATCCATTGAAAAGATCGATAGAACGAGAAATGTTGACCAAAGGACATTAACTCAGGGTAATAGATGCCCGTTGGATTAAAAGGGATATTTATTTGGTTATTCAATTTATTTTAATAAATTTGCGAATAAAAACCTATCCACTCTTTGGGCTTTATAACAGTATATTATCAATATCACAGGTTATTCTTTTTGAAATAATGCTTGGTTATATTATGATTCCATGTTTTTGGAACGATAATGAAAACCAAAGTTACTTAGACAGTTCTTTCACTCTGTTTTATCAATGTAAAGAAATGAAAAACAAATCTGTCTTTAGTTTCATTTTGTCCGTTTTACTTATATCGATATCGCTGATCGGTATTTTTGAGATAGAACTTACTACTGTCGTAACAATACTATCAATTGGAATTGCTTATGGACTATTTATCTCTTTATATAAGGGGTACTTCATGCCTTCAAAGTGGCTGTTTAGAAATAGATTTTGGATTTCAGGGCTCTTTGCAGGTGTTGGACTCTTTGTACTTTCAATTTTCATTGATTTTACCGATATTCAACTTTCAGAATCAAATCAACTATTACTTAAATTTATTTTATCATTAGTTATTGGGATAGCACTTGTGGGTGGCTATCAAAGAAGGAGATATTTGAAGGTTAAAGACAATACCCATTTTACAAAGCATGTAGGTGAACGTGAAATCATGGATGATGTGGCTTCAATGTACATACGCAATAAGGTTAAGAAAGGTAGAATCATACTCACCTCGAGCAGATTAGTTTTTGTTAAAAGCTCGGATGTTAAAGTGTTTACATTTAATTTTTCAGAAATGGCATTGGGATTCGAGAATATAAAATTTATTGGAATTCCCACAGGCATATTCATTCCTGAAAAAGTAACTAAGATTTATGTGCATTTTTCTAATTATTGGATCAGGGAGATCACGAAAATAGTAAATGAGCAGAGTATTTGATTCAATCATTTGTAAAAATATATAAGTATGAATAAAAGTCGGGTTCCCTGATAGTAAAAAGTCTTTTAGGGCAGTACACCTGTTCAAATATTTGCAAAGTTATTTGTTATAAGAGTCAATACCTGTCAGATGAATAAGAACCGGTTAGAAGCTTTTAGTGATGGGGTGATCGCCATTATTATCACCGTCATGGTGTTGGAACTGAAGATTCCTCAAGGATCGGATTGGCAATCCTTGAGGCATCTGGCTCCAAAGTTTGTAAGCTATGTCATCAGTTTTATCTACGTTGCCATTTACTGGAACAACCACCATCACCTGCTTCATACAGTCAAGCATGTCACGGGAGCTATTTTGTGGTCGAATACTCATTTGCTGTTTTGGATATCGTTGATGCCGTTTGTTACAGGCTGGGCCGGAGAGAATCATTTTGCCGAATTGCCTGTGGCGGTGTATTCGTTTATACTACTCATGGCGGGGATTGCATATTATATCTTGTCAAGAATAATCATATCGGTACATGGAAAGGATTCACTCTTATCCACGGCTATCGGGCATGATTTCAAAGGGATAATCTCTATCGTGGGGTATTTGATAGCCGTTCCAATGGCATTTGTTTATAAATATGGCTCCATTGGGATTATTATCGCAATTGCAATCCTTTGGTTGATACCTGATAGAAGGATTGAAAAGAAGCTGAATGAGAACGATTGAAAAAATTTGGAGAGCTTGAAGGGCTGCTTTTTATCTTTTTCCTGCTTTCCCGTTTCCCCTGCTACTGAAGGTGCTTGAAGAAGGTTTTACATTTTTTGTAGTGCCAGTCTTTTTTCCATTTGAATTGCTGGAACGTTCGCGTAAATCCCTTGATTTAGGATTGAGAGCGGAAGAACGGTCGGGTTTCCTGGCAGGTTTGGAAGAGGTTGAAGAGAAACGTGTTCCGTGTTCTGTGTTTCGTGTTTCGTGTTTCGTGTTCTGTGTTTCAGATTCACCAATCTTGTTACTTACCTCTTGCCTCTTACCTCTGTTTATCGACGCTTCCTGGGTGGAAGAAGAAGTAGATATGGCTGTCATGATTTCCTTCATTTCAGAGGGTTCTAGTTGTCGCCATTCGCCAATAGGTAATCCTTTCAGACTGATATTCATGATACGGATACGCTCCAGTTTTACTACTTCATAATCGAAATACTCACACATGCGGCGGATCTGACGGTTCAATCCCTGGATCAAAATAATACGGAAGGAAAATACCGAATCCTTGACTACCTTACATTTTTTGGTCATTTCACCGAGGATAGGAACACCACCTCCCATTTTAAGAATGAAATCATCGGTTAGGGGTTTGTTGACAGTGACCAGATACTCTTTCTCGTGGCTATTTCCGGCACGTAGTATTTTATTGACCATATCCCCGTTGTCGGTCATGAAAATCAAACCTTGCGACTCTTTGTCCAGTCTACCGACGGGGAAAATGCGTTCATGGTATCCAATGTAATCGATAATGCTATCCTTGACACCTATTTCGGTAGTGCTAATGATTCCAACCGGTTTGTTGAAAGCCAGGAAAACAAAGTCTTCTCCTTTCTTAGCTTCAATCAAGTTACCATTCATTTGCACTTTATCCCTTAAAGATACCTGATCGCCCAGTTTTGCACGTTTGCCATTCACAGTGACATGACCCTGCTCGATATATTTGTCGGCTTCACGACGGGAACAATATCCACTGTCGCTGATAAATTTATTGAGACGTATTTTTTCAGTCATGGGTTTGAGGAGTTTGAAAAGTTTAAAGGGTTTGTAGGGTTTGTAGGAGTTAGGAAAGTTAATTCAGTACGTCAAGCAATTCACTTACGATCATTGCTGTTGCTCCCCAGATTTCGACGTTATTGATGGAATAACAGGGTGCTGTAATTTTCACTTGCCTTGAAGTGGAATAAAACTCTTTTTCTGTAATGTTACGGCTGTCGTAAAAATCATCTATATTTTGTGTCTGATCTACCGATGCGTTAAATGACTCAATAAGGTCAGTCAAAATCGGCGAGTTCGCGTATTGGCTGATGATTGTC
>CAIYOZ010000145.1 GCA_903927945.1 uncultured Bacteroidales bacterium
GATTTTCAACCATCTCGGCATTCACACGTACATATCTGGCTTGTATGACGATTAATCCTACAAAGGTTAAAATCATAAAAACAATGAGTATCCAGATAGTTGTTCGTTTCATAAGAGCACAAATTTACGTCAAAATTAAATGTTAATCTCACATTTAATTATCTTTAACACGGTGTGTTTAAAAATTTTATCTTTTGTTGTATATTTTTTCATGTTAATTTTAATTGTTTTCAAACCATATTGCATAATTTTAGACTTAAAAGGGCTTGAATGTGAATTTATTTACTTAAAATATACATATAGGTGCGCCTTTTCATGAAACAATTAAAGATTTTATTAGCTTGTAAACTAATGTTTTTATACTTGAATATGTCTTAAACAATTATTTTAAGTGTTTTGTTTGCTATTCTAAGGAATTAAATCTCCCGAAAAGCAAAGTTTCATTTATATTTTTAAAGCTATAACACATTATAAATCTGAATGTTTGCCTTTTGCGAATTTCATTTTAACAAGTACAAATTCTGACAATCATTTTAAATGTATTTTTTTATTTTATCATAATCATAACACCTTCTATCTGCTGGTATCGTTTTTAATTTACATATTAATCCAAAAAAGTGCTATATTTGCATTCCCAAGTAAACCAACCGTTGAATCACTCTCTCAGTCACGAAAACACTCACTATTGTAACTTCAAAACTCTGAAATTCAAATATGAAATCTCTTTTAAAAATTAGTATTATGTCAATCGTTGTTGTCGCTGCATCTTGCGGGTCAAAAATAGAAGCTTCGATCATTGGTAAGCAACAGCCAAAAATCACTAATGGCACTATTTCTCCCGAAGTTCTTTGGTCCTTTGGTCGTATTGGCGGAACCCAGGTTTCACCCGACGGGAAGAAAGTACTATATAGTGTATCCTATTACAGTATTAGTGAAAACAAAGGTAATTCTGAGATCTTCGTCATGAATGCCGATGGTTCAGACAAAAAACAAATCACTAAAACGGCCACACGGGAAGCTGCAGCCAAGTGGATGAAAGATGGTCAACACATTGCATTTTTATCTTCTGAAAAAGATAATATGCAGCTTTGGATCATGAAAGAGGATGGGAGCGATCGCACACAAATCACGACCCGTGCAGATGGAGTCAATGATTTTATATTCTCACCGGATGAAACAAAACTATTGTTTGTAGCCGATGTGAAATATGGTCAACTTACTGTTGATAAATATCCTGATCTACCTAAGGCCAGTGGGGTTATTGTGACTGATTTAATGTACAAGCACTGGGATGAATGGATTAAAACAGTTCCACATCCATTTGTTGCTGATTATAAGGACAATAAAATTGAAAATGAAATTGATATCCTGAATGGTGAACCGTTTGAAAGTCCAATGAAACCTTTTGGTGGGATCGAACAACTGGCATGGAGTCCTGATGGAAAAACAATAGCTTATACCTGCCGTAAAAAAACAGGGAAAGAATATGCCCTCTCTACGAATTCAGATATTTACTTCTATCATTTAGATTCTAAAAAAACAGAGAATAAAACCCTTGGAATGATGGGATACGATCAGAATCCTGTTTTTTCACCTGATGGCAAATGGCTAGCCTGGGAAAGTATGGAGCATGATGGTTTTGAGTCGGATAAGAGCAGATTATTTGTGATGAACCTTGTAACAGGTGATAAAAAGGACGTTTCTGCAAATTTTGATCAAAATTCAAATGCATTAAGCTGGTCGGCGAATAGCAAATCACTCTTTTTGGTGAGTTGCTGGCATGCAGTGACCCAGGTATATAGAGTTGATATTGCAGATAGCAAATTTGTGCAGATCACAAAGGGAGTTCAGGATTACACCTATGTTGCTCCTGCCAAAGACAAATTGATTGGTGTGAAACACTCTATGAGTAAACCCGATGAGATTTATTCAATTGACCCAAAATCAGGAAAAGAAACTGAACTCTCATTCGAGAACAAGGATATCCTGGCACAACTTGAAATGGGAAAGGTGGAAGAACGCTGGATTACCACCACCGATAATAAACAAATGCAGACCTGGGTGATTTATCCGCCTCATTTTGATAAAAACAAAAAATACCCGACTTTACTCTATTGTGAAGGCGGCCCTCAGTCTACAGTCAGTCAGTTTTGGTCATATCGTTGGAATTTTCAAATGATGGCAGCTAACGGTTATATCATTGTCGCTCCCAATCGTCGTGGATTACCCGGCTTTGGGATGGAATGGCTCAAACAAATCAGTGGGGATTATGGCGGTCAAAATATGAAGGATTATTTTTCAGCGATTGACGAATTAACAAAAGAGCCTTATGTCGATAAAGACAAGTTGGGTTGTGTAGGTGCAAGTTACGGCGGTTATTCCGTTTATTGGCTGGCAGGTCACCATGAAAAACGGTTCAAAGCATTTATAGCCCACGATGGCATGTTCAACCTTCCACAACAATATCTTGAAACTGAAGAAATGTGGTTTGTGAACTGGGATTTAGGCGGTTCATACTGGGACAAGGCAAATGCTATCGCACAACGGTCGTATGCAAACTCACCCCATCTGTTTGTTGATAAATGGGATACCCCGATATTGGTTATCCATGGTGAAAAAGACTACAGAATACTCGCCTCACAAGGAATGGCAGCTTTTAATGCAGCTATTATGCGGGGAGTACCTGCCGAAATGTTGATATTCCCTGACGAAAACCACTGGGTGCTTCAACCTCAAAATGGCATACTCTGGCAACGTACTTTCTTTTCATGGTTAGACAAATGGCTTAAATAGAAAGATCGTTACGAAAAATACAACAGTAAGAGGCTGCAATCCAAAAAATTGCAGCCTCTTACTGTTTCTTTATTTATTCGATCTTAGGTTTCTTACCATCTCTGGAGTAACCGGTTTGAAATTGTTTCCGAAGTTTGAACGTATATAGGTTAAGACACCAGCCATTTCTTCATCCGTTAACTTTGATTGAGAAGGCATATTGTCCTTATACACCTCATCATTTACTTCTATTTTTCCTGACAAGCCTTCCATTAAAATATTAATCAAATCTTTAGGATCCTTTCCAACCCAACTCCCCATTCCCAACGGAGGATGCATCCCCGGTACACCTGAACCGTTGGATTGATGACAGGTCAGACAATATTTTACATATACAGCTTTTCCGGATATTTGTTTCCCAGATTGTTCATCCGACTGATGCTCCTTAATTTCCTCATTAAACCTTTCCGGATTATTTAGAAGAAGATTCATTTTATCGGAAGTAGTGTAACACGACAAGTTCACAAGACCAGATACTAAAATTAAGAAACTAATTTTCATTGATTTATTTTTTTAATTCCGATTTCACATTCCCTGAATTTGCATATTTTATTCCTTATTGTAGATAATCCGGTAAATGCGCCCTTTCACATCATCGGCAATGTATAATGAACCATCAGGCCCCTGTGCCAGTCCACATGGTCGATGTTTAGCATCACCTGTGTTATTCACAACATTCAAACCGGTAAATCCACTGGCAAAAATCTCCCACGGTCCCGAAGGTAATGATCCATTGAAAGGCACAAAAACCACATAGAACCCATCCTGAGGTAGCGGTGCCCTATTCCAGGAACCATGAAAAGCTATAAATGCACCGTTTTTATATTTCGAAGGAAACATATTTCCCGTATAAAACAGGATGTCATTCGGAGCATAGTGTGCCGGGAAAGCCATGATTGGATCGGAAGAAGCCGTGCATCGTCCATTTTTGTGACCGTCACCTCCATATTCGGGTGCCAGCACTTTCTTGTGTTGTAATCCGTCATAATAACAGTAGGGCCAGCCAAAATCAGAACCTTCTCCCACCAGCAAGAACTCTTCCGCCGGTAGTTCTGCATTCTGTTTATCGGTATAAAGTTCAGGATAGAACTCGGACAACTGATCCCGACCATGTTGAACAGCATACAGCTTGTCCTCCGTATTATTCCATCTGATGGCTACAGCATTCCGTATACCGGTGGAATACCGGTAACCATCTTTTGCCTGATCCTGATTCTTCACATCATCTTTAAACCGCCATATCCCGCCGTGGAGCTTCAGTAACGGACACGGATCCATTCCCGGAGACCCTTTTACCCGATCCATCATCTGGCATGCATTCGAGGGTGCCCCTACGGTGACATACATATACCCCTTTTGGTCGAATGTGATCGGCTTGGTAGAATGTTCGTTCTGAAGATCGAACCCCTTAGCAATGACCTCAGCCGTATCAGAGGGCACCAACTTACCAGAGGTTAATTTATACCTGATAATGATCGTATCAGCTCCAAAATAAACATACCCTTTATGCAACCCGATACCCGTCCCATCATAAATGCCATGATATTTGATGACATCTGCCCTTCCATCGCCCTTTTCATCACGAAGGCACACGATACCCCCGCCATTCTTTACACGACTCAGCGAAACATAGACATCCCCGTTTGTATTCACTTCCAAATGCCTGGCATGCCCTATATTGTCTGCAAAGATCAAAGCTGAAAATCCTTTGGGTAATTTTAATCCGGCATTATCAGCATCCGATTTGATAGTTTTGGTCATACCCATCTGACAAGCTATCAAAAAAAACAAACCAACGATCCAAAAATAAATCCTTTTCATACGTATTTTTGATTGAGTTAATTTGAGAACTTTCACTTAAATCCATTAACCTAAAATGAACTGATTTTGTTTAAAAGAATTTCTAAAAAAATAATGTATTTTCATTTAAGTTTCAGAAGGAACTTCATTAAGTTTTAAAATCCTTGAGATCAGTATTTGCATGTCATAACCTTAACCCTTTTTCTCCATGTTTTCGTATGCAATACCTCCTCAATACCTAATGCCCAGGGCATGAATGGGACTCTAGATATAACTTAGTTCACTCTTAGTTCACTCATAGATATAACTTAGATGTCTTATATCATTTATAGGTTATTATATGTATATGACATCTAAATAAGAACCAAAAGTAGACTTTCTTATTATAAACGCCCCTTCCATGCCTAA
>CAIYOZ010000146.1 GCA_903927945.1 uncultured Bacteroidales bacterium
GGCATGAGTATGTACACCACGCGAGGTGACGACAAGATTTACGTCCGCTCAAAAGGGGGACCGAATAAGAGCACGATACAGCTTTCGCCCAAGTTTGCCAAGGTACGACTGAACAACAAGGAATGGCCGGGTTGCACGTTGTTGGGAAGCAATATCCGTTCAGCCATTAAGCCGCTAAACCAGTTGGAAGATTATGCCGTATCGGGGGCATTGAATGCGCTGGCGAAGCAGATACAGCTTGGCGACCTGGCAGGGGAACATGGGGTGCGCGGGCTTTACCTGTCACAACACAAGGAAATGCTGGCGGGCTTTAACGTGAGCCGCAAGCAGGTGCTGGAAACGGTGTTGCGCGTGCCGATGGAATATGCTGTCGACAGATCGACGGCAAGTGCACGGGTATCGATCCAGCCCATCAATACCGACTTACACCTGGTGAACTTTCGCAACCTGCCATTCTTCAGGATTATCATTTCGCTGGGCACCGTATCGGATATGACCTACGTGGAAGCGAACCATCAATATCAACCCACCAATCCGCTATTTTCACGTAAAGGCGAAATGGTGGAGAGCGACTGGTTTTCCACGCATACCGTGTTGCCGGCGCAGGAGTTTGAACTGCAGTTCCCGGAGGACATGCGCCTGTTGAGCGACGATGTCTCCCTGTTACTGGGAATCGGCGTGGAATTTGGAAACAGCGGCTTCGATGCAAAACCGGTGGGAGTGAAATATGCCGGGTGCGGGAAAGTGGTGGTTGTGAGATAGTTAATAGTCGGTAGTTGGTAGTAGTCGGTAGTCGGTAGTCGGTAGTCTGTAGTTGTCGAAGTCTGTAGTAATTTGTAAAACAACCAATTAACCAATCAACCAATCAACCAATCAACCAATCAACCGATCAACCAATTAACCTTTTATTTAATCAACCAGTTAACTTATTAACCAATTGAAGTATAGTTAAATCATTCTTTTTTATGAGAAAAAGATAAGTAGATATTGCAAGGTATCTAAAAGGATACCTATCTTTGTATGTCATTAATAAAATACTGAACGATGCCTGAAATCTTTAGGATATTTGGCTTACGATTTTTCTTCTATTCAGATGAGCATTTACCGATCATGTACATGTTCAGAAAGGAGATGGTGAAGCAAGATTTGAAATTGCAACACGCCAAATTATATTAAAACAAAACTATGGAATGAAAAGCAAAGACTTAAAAATGGCAGAGAATTTAATTCGACAACACCAGGATTTAATTATTGACCATTGGATTAAATATTTTAATAACTAAAAAGAGTATGGAAACAACACTGATAGATATTTTAAAAGTTTGGTTTTCAGACAGTCAGATATCAATAGAAACCAAGAATGGAATCGTTAAAAGTCATCCGTTGCGTTGGTTTCCCCGATTAGAAAAAGCTACTGTTGAGCAACGAAACAATTTTGAGTTAACCCATTTTGGTATTCATTGGCCTGAACTTGACGAGGATTTGAGTTTTGAAGGTTTTTTTACATTCAATAAAGATGAACTAGAAGCCCAAAAATCTGAACTACAAAAAGTATTCGCCAAGTTCCCAGTACTAAATATTTCCGAACTTGCCAGACGTATCGGAATCAGTCCAACTTTAATGCGACACTATGCATGCAACGTGAAACAGCCCAGCCCCGAGCGGACACAACAAATAATAGAAGCATTACATGAAGTTGGTCGTGAACTTATGGCTATTTAATAATTCAGCAACGAACTAATCAATTACATTTTTAGGGTTTCACTTTAAGAGAAGCCCTCAATTGTGCAATAGAAACTATTGCTTCTAAAAAAGCCTCCGGTAAATCGGAGGCTTGGTAAGTTTTATTTATTTCTGTTCAATCAGTTTTTCGACTTCGGTCCAGTTGACCACATTCCAGAAGGCTTTGGCGTAGTCGGTCCGGAGTTTATATGAAATAAAATAAGCATTGTTTGATAGAAACGATAATGAGGTTTTTTGAATAGCACACTTTATTTAATTGAAAAAATATTTTAAACTTCTTTCGATATAGAATGTTAGACCTTTAAGGTATAAAAAATTGTCTGTTTTTTAAAAAGTATATTGTATATTTGTACCGAGTTGGTACACATTAAAATTTATGAATATGTTAGTAATCAGTAGTAGAGAATTTAGAGCGAATCAGAAAAACTACCTTGATAAGGCAGATGAAGGAGCACAAATTCTCATTCAAAGAGGAAAAAACAAAAGCTACAGGTTAGTTCCTGTTGTAGAAGATGAAACTTTGATGAGCAAAAAAGAATTTTTCGCCGAAATAGAACGTTCCTGGGAGCAATACGAAAAAGGAAAATTTACAAGAGTAGAGACAAAAGTGGATTTGAAAGATTTCTTAAAAGCACTTTAGCATGTATAAGATGGATTTTACTGAAAAAGCAAAGGAAGACCTCGCTAAATTAAAAAAGAACGAGCCCGATTCATTCAGAAAAGCATCAAAACTACTTGCAGAGATTGGAGAACACCCGGAAACAGGAACCGGACAACCCGAACAGATGAAACATAATCTGTCGGGCTGTTGGTCACGTAGAATAACAGCAAAACATCGAATTATTTACCGAATTCAGGAAGAAGTTGTAATTGTGGTTATCCTTTCTTCATACGGACATTATGAAGATAAATAGTTTCATGTCAGTTGTTTTAAAAGTTTGAAACGAATTAATCAGACCTATTAATTCTCGAAACAATCCTGACCTGCAGGGACAATGGAAATATGACCCATCTGAAATAGTGTTTTAAATTTGCCGGACACTCTGTCCTTCCTGATATGTATTATATTAAAGAGAAAATGAGAATAGGGTATTTCCCCAGCATTTGCAAGCCGAGGAGGCTTCGGATTCGGTGTTTTGGTTACAAACTGTAACCAATTGAAAATGTCCTCTACCGATGAGAGGTATTATAGAGTCGATGTAGCAAACACAAAACAGCTATTCCGTTTAATTCAATCCATACGCTCACTCAAGGCAGTCGTTAAACTGTAGATTGCTCAACTAGCTAAAAGAATGACTGGATCAAGTGCAAGCTCCTGAATTAGGGATATCATGTTAAACAAAAAAGCCTCCGAAATACAGGAGGCTATTTAAGTTTCATTATTTCTGTTCAATCAGTTTTTCGACTTCGGTCCAATTGACCACATTCCAGAAGGCTTTGGCGTAGTCGGCCCGTTTATTCCGGTACTTGAGGTAGTAGGCATGTTCCCATACATCGAGGGTGAGCATTGGACGGCCTTTCACTTCGGCATTTGGCATGAAACAGTTGTCCTGGTTGGGGGTAGAGGTAATGCGTAACTTGCCCGAAGGTTCTTTAATCAACCATACCCACCCTGAGCCAAACCTACCAAGAGCAGCTTTTTCGAACTCGGCTTTGAAGGCATCCACGCTCTTAAAGTTAGTCACCAGTATTTTTTCCATTTTTGGCGACATATTGGCAGTACCGGCAGGCGCCAGGACCGACCAGAAGAAACTATGGTTGTAGAAGCCACCACCGTTATTTCGCACGGCTGTTTTGATATCGGCAGGCAGTTCGTCCAGTCCCTGGATCAATTGCAAGATATCTTTTTTATACAATTCAGGATATTTTTCTAAGGCTTTGTTTAGATTGCTTACATACGCTGCATGGTGGAAATTGTAGTGGATATACATGGTTGTACTGTCGACGTAAGGCTCCAAGGCACTGTATTTAAACTGTAGTTCAGGTAGTTTGAATTGTCCGAAGCTGAGCACTGAGGTGGCAAATAACAGGAAAAGTACAGTTTTGAATTGTTTCATACGGATTGATTTTTAGGGTTTCTAACTTTAAATTATCAAAATTATAACAAGATTTAAGGGGGTTTGTTTAACGAATGATGAAAATTAGTATGGTACTGACATTTTTTTTGATATTAACACGATGGAATTGTACGATTTATTTAAATAAATCGTTATTAATTCGTCAATATCTGAGGATTGAAATGAAATGATCCGATCATTTGGGTTGGAAACAAAATTTTAGTACATTTGCAAGTTAAAATTAAGAAAATAAAACGAACAGCTCAAATTGAATGATTGACTATATAAAAGGTGAAATCACCGAACTGACACCTGCTTACGTAGTACTTGAAACAACCGGCATTGGATATTTTATACATATTACTCTACCAACCTTTTCATTTCTGGGAGAACAGACAACTGCTAAATTATTCGTCTACGAAGCTATTCGGGAAGATGCCCATGTGCTTTATGGATTCAGGTACCAGAGTGAACGACAATTATTTTTATTGTTGATTTCCGTGTCGGGTATCGGTGCGAACACCGCCCGGATGATTATGTCATCCTATAGTGCCCTGGAAATTCAGGAAATGATTGCTTCGGGCAATGTTTCGGCCCTGAATGCCATTAAGGGGATTGGTACCAAGACAGCCCAGCGTATCATTGTCGATTTGAAGGATAAAATTGTGAAGGGTACCGGAGGGGGCGAACTGCTTAATCTGGCCACCAATAAGAATGCAGCACAAAAAGAAGAAGCCGTTTCAGCGCTAATCATGCTGGGTTTTGCACCGGCAGCTTCCCAGAAAACGGTGGAACGCATTCTACTGGAGCAACCCACGCTTAAAGTAGAACAATTGATTAAATTAGCGTTGAAGATGATGTAATTTTCAGTGAATAGTCAGCCATTGATTATAAAATATCAAAATACAGGGCAATCGTTATTAACTCAGTATGAATTATGCATTTTTGATAATGCACTCGTTATAATTTTATGATTTTTAGAAACAAGACATTCGCATTCATACTCGTCTCCGGCATATTGCTCAGTTCAGCATATGCTTTTGTAACTGCCAGTGTACATTATGCGGCAGAAAATCAGGCACCCGATACTCCCCTGGTACAAAAAGACACCACCCATTCCAACGCTCCTAAATTTCCGATTAAAAAGTACAAGCAGGACACCTACGACGACCTGAATACCAAGTACACCATGGATGCTCCCAAGCCGGAGAATATCAAGTCGGTGGTGGAATACGATGCCAAATCGGGAAATTATATCCTGCGCACTTTTGTGGGAAACACAGAAATTGCCACTCCGTTTTTAATGACCGAACAGGAATACCGAAACTATTCGGCCAGGAAAGATATACAAAGCTACTGGAAAGAAAAGAACTCCAAGGCAAAAGTAAACAATGAGGATAAGTACTCTATTTCGGACATGAAGTTCAATATCGGACCTGCCGATAAGATCTTTGGCCCGGGCGGGGTACAGATAAAAACACAAGGTTCGGCTGAGCTGATTATGGGTTTCAAAAGCAATACGGTAAATAACCCGGCGTTGACACAAGCCATGCGAACCTCGAACATATTTGACTTCAATGAGAAAATACAACTGAATGTCAATGGTAGTGTGGGGGATAAACTTAATTTCGGATTGAACTACAACACCGAATCCACCTTTGATTTTGACCAGAAGATGGTGAAATTGGCTTATAAAGGAAAAGAGGATGACATTATCAAGAGCATAGATGCTGGAAATGTCAGCATGCCCCTGAATAGCTCGCTGATTACGGGAAGTACGGCGTTATTTGGTATCAAAGCAGAATTGCAGTTCGGTAAATTAAATGTTGTGGCATTGGCTTCACAACAGGAATCACAGACACAGACCGTGAGTTCGAAGGGTGGTGCACAGACTACGAAATTTGATATCGGCATTGATAGTTACGACCAGAACAAGCACTTCTTTTTAAGCCATTTCTTCCGGGATAACTACGAAACCAACATGAGCAAGCTTCCTTATGTGGCTTCGGGAATTACGATTAACCGGGTGGAAGCCTGGATCACCAACAAGCGGGGAAATTACGACCAGTCGAGGAATATCGTGGCGTTTATGGATTTGGCTGAAAAAGACAATAATCTTAATAATTTCGTACTTTGGAATGACCCGACGGTAGTAAGCAAATTACCCGTAAATACTTCCAATAAACTTTATTCGACGATTACCAAAATTACCGGAATCCGCGATATACAACAAACGAATTCGCTTTTAACCACCAACTTCCCTAGTAATTTTATCGGGGGCCAGGATTACGAAAAGATAGAAAGTGCCCGTCAGCTTGATCCTTCTGAATACACCCTGAGTCCACAGCTTGGAATCATATCGTTGCGCACGGCGTTGAACCCGGATGAAGTGCTGGGTGTGGCGTATCAATATACTTCAGGAGGAGTGGTTTATCAGGTTGGTGAATTCTCCACCGACCCCATTGTAGCCCCTAACGCGTTAGTAGTTAAATTACTGAAAGGATCATCCCAGTCACCTAAGTTGAAATCGTGGGACCTGATGATGAAAAATATCTACAGCCTGGGAGCCCTACAGGTTCAACAGGACAAGTTCTTATTAAACATTGACTATCGGAATGATTCCATCGGTACCGATTTACAATACCTGACCGAAGGAGCCATCAAGAATCAGATGTTGCTCAAGGTCATGAATCTGGATAACCTGGATACAAAAAATGCACCGAATCCGGATGGTAAGTTTGACTACCTGGAAGGACTCACGGTAAGATCATCTTCCGGGCTCATTATTTTCCCTGTACTGGAGCCGTTCGGTAAATATCTTCGGAAAAAAATTGCAAATGATGCCATAGCCGATAAATATGTATATCAGCAATTATATGACTCCACCCTGGTAGTTGCCCAGCAACACAGTGAAAAGAACAAATTCAGGCTGGTGGGAGCCTACAAAGCCTCCTCGGGTTCGGAAATAAAACTGAATGCCATGAACGTACCCCGGGGTTCGGTGACCGTGACAGCCGGTGGAGCAACCCTAATTGAAAATAAGGACTATACGGTGGACTATACCATGGGAACCGTGACAATTATCAATACCGGGTTAATTGAATCGGGTACGAATATCGATGTGAAGCTTGAAAACCAGTCGCTTTTCAGTATGCAGCGTAAGACATTGCTGGGAACTCATCTGGAATATAAGTTCAATAAAGACTTCAGTGTGGGAGGGACGATTATGCACTTATCCGAACTGCCATTGACGACAAAAGTCAATTCAGGCAGCGAACCAATCTCGAATACTATCTGGGGGATGAATACTTCCTGGCGGGCGGAATCGCAACTGATGACCAATATATTGAATAAAATACCGTTCGTGAATGCGGTGAAACCATCCACTATTGCCGTCAATGCTGAGATTGCACAGTTAATACCGGGCCATTCGAGCATTGTTGGTGCAGCCGGAACAGCCTATATTGATGATTTTGAATCTACACAGACCTCTATTGACATTCATTATCCGGCAAACTGGTATTTATCGGCTACTCCTTACAATACAGGACCCAATGCCCTTTTCCCCGAGGCCGCTTCGACTACAGTAGATTATGGCAAAAACAGGGCGTTGTTGTCGTGGTATTACGTGGATCCATTGTTCAATAACAGCGACACCAGGTCCAATCCTGATTATATCCGGAATAACCTGGAAGCTCAGTCGAATAATCTGACACGCGATATATTGGTCCCTGAGATTTTCCCGAACAAGCAAACCCTGGCTACTCAGACATCGCGGTTAACCGTTATGAACTTGTCGTATTTCCCGACAGAACGTGGGCCTTATAACCTGGATGTGATTCCAACGGCCACTTCTGCAGGTATAAACGCCGATGGGACGCTAAAAAGTCCTGAAAAACGTTGGGGTGGGATTATGCGAAAACTGGATGCCACCGATTTTGAAGTATCCAACATTGAATACATTGAATTCTGGATGATGGACCCTTATGTAGATGGTGGCATGGATAAGAGTAAGAAAGGGGATTTATATTTCAACCTGGGGGATGTGAGTGAAGATATCCTGAAAGATGGAAAGAAATCGTACGAAGCCGGCTTACCCATCGATGGGGATGTAACAAAAACAGATGCTACTATCTGGGGGCGCGTGCCAAGAACCCAATCGAGTGTCAATGCTTTTGACAATACCGTAGGAGCCCGTAAATTCCAGGATGTAGGTTTGGATGGATTATCGGATGCCGATGAATTAAATTTCCCGGCTTATAGTGATTATGTCACACAAATAAAAGCTGCGGTTACGGGAGATGTACTTGCTAAAATGCAGAACGACCCATTTTCACCGTTGAAGGATCCGGCCGGAGATGATTACCACTTTTACCAGGGTTCGGATTATGATGCTCAGAAACTGGATGTGCTGACACGATACAAGCATTATAATGGCGTGGAAGGAAATTCACCCGATGCCAGTACGGTCACTGAAGCTTATGCAACTTCTGCCACGTCTATCCCCGATGGGGAGGATATCAATGGTGATAATACGATGAATGAATATGAAAAGTATTATCAGTATCATGTGAATATTAATAAAAATGCCATGCAAGTGGGGTCGAATTATATTACAGATGCCATCACCTCGACTGTTGACTTGAAAAACGGGAAATCAGAACCAGTCACCTGGTATCAGTTTAAAATTCCAATCAAGGATCCTCAGGCTGAAGCCATCGGTGGTATCAACAATTTCAAATCCATCCGGTTTATTCGTATGTTCATGACCAACTTTGACAATGCAGCCACGTTAAGGCTTGCCACACTCGATTTGGTACGTGGTGAATGGCGTGGATATGATGCCAATGCCAAAGCCCTTTATTCGGGTACGTCGGCTCCGATATCGACCGGTAAACTGGATATTCAGGCGGTCAATATCGAAGAAAATGCGAGCAAATCACCGGTGAATTATGTATTGCCTCCGGGAATTACACGGGAGACTGATCCCGGACAACCCCAGTTGTTACAACAAAACGAACAATCCATGGTTTTGCGCGTCACGAACCTGGCTCCAGATGATGCCCGTGCCGTGTATAAAAACACGATCTACGACATGCGTCAGTATAAACGGATGCAAATGTTTGTGCATGCTGAAAAAATGACCGATGATGTGTATGGATTGAAGGATTATGACCTGACTTGTTTTATCCGGATTGGGTCGGACATGGTCAATAATTATTATGAATATGAAGTGCCGTTGCGTTTAACTCCTGCCGGAGTATACCTGGGCACCAAGCTTACGGATCAACAAACAGTATGGTATCCTGAAAATATGTTTGATTTTTCATTTGATGCCCTCACCACTGCTAAACTGAAAAGGAATGCAGCCAAACAGAACGGATCTTCGAATGTGTCGAACCAGGTTCGTTATGTAGTCTATGATCCCGATAAACCATTGAATAAAATATCGGTTGTTGGAAATCCATCCATCTCGGATGTCGAGAATATCATGATTGGTGTTCGAAATGCCAGCGGAGCGATTAAATCGGGAGAAGTATGGGCTGATGAACTGCGTATGTCACAGTTTGACGAATCGGGAGGTTGGGCCGCCATGGGAAATGTGGCCATGGGATTATCGGATATAGGTACTGTGAATTTTTCAGGACGAATTGAAACAGCCGGATACGGAGGAATAGAAAGCAATGTAGAAAGCCGTCGACTGGATAATCTGTATCAGATGAATTTCTCAACAGCATTGGAATTAGGACGTTTTTTCCCTGAAAAGGCTAAATTAAAAATACCGGCCTATTTCTCGTATACCAACGAAACAACCACTCCGAAGTATAATCCGTTGGATCAGGATGTCCTGATGTCGGATGCACTGAACAATGCAAACAGCCAGGCACAAAAGGATTCGTTAAATTTAATTTCGCAAACTGTCAATACCACCAAGAGTTTTAACATCTCGGGGGCCAAGGTAAATATCAAGAGCAAGACACCTCAGTTTTATGATCCTGCAAATGTATCGGTGACTTATGCCTATAATGAAACGAATCAGCATAGTTCTGAAATCGAACAAAACCTGGTGAAAGAAGAAAGGCTCGCCTTGAATTATAGTTTTTCGTTTAATCCAAAGCCATTTGAACCATTTAAGGGCGTAAAGGCACTTGATGCACCTATATTTAAGATTATCAAGGATTTCAATTTTAATTATTTGCCGACATCCCTGAGTTACATTAGCAACCTGGACCGCCAGTATTCACAGGTTAAACTACGTGATTTAAACATTACGTCCACAGATCCGAGTACAGCCGGAGACATTGGGTTCACATCCAGCAAGAATTTTATGTGGAACCGCCAGTTTGATATCAAATATGATTTAAGCCGTGCCATTAAATTAAGTTTCCAGACAGCGATGAATGCCAATATTTACGAAGGTACAGTTACCCCGGAAATTGGGAAACAGTATTATGAAAGATGGAAAGATACTGTTTTGACGAGTATACGAAAACTGGGAACTCCATATACCTATCAACAAGTATTTTCAGCTACGTGGAACCTGCCGATAAATAAAATTCCTATATTTGATTGGGTACTTGCCAACGCATCCTATAACTCTTCCTACAACTGGAATAGAATGGCAATCATCCAGGGTGGGGGCAATGTACAGCCCGGGAATGTTGCCACCAGCATGGGAGCCTGGTCGGTTGATGGACAGTTTAATTTTGAAAACCTGTATAATAAATCGAAGTACCTGAAGGAAGTGAACCACAGGTTTGGTCCTCAAACCAGTTTAGGGAAACCTAAATTCCAGTCGAAAACCTATACTCAGAAAGTGAATCTGGAAAAGGATAAAATGATTACTGTGAATCACCGTCTCGGTAGTGACAAGTTTAAATTCACAGCTATCGACCGGAATGGAAAGTACATGACTGTCCTTTATAAAACTAAAAATTCAACCACCGTTGAAATCACACCGGCAATAACAGCTGACAGTGTTCAACTCAGTTTTACAAGTCTTGATCCTACCGTTGAAAGTCCGGCAAGGACAACCGTTGATTTTGTGGCCCGCACACTAATGATGGTTCGCCGTGCTTCATTCACCTATCGGGAGTCGAACAGCATGGTACTTCCCGGATTTTTACCGGAAGCAGGATTTCTGGGTCAACAGAAAATGAGTAGTGGTCAATATGCACCGGGGTATGCATTTGCTTTTGGCATTCAGGATGGAGTTAATACAATTAAAAAGGCATTAAACAATGGTTGGTTATTTAAGAGCGATTCCATTGTAAATCCTGCCACCACTGCCTTTACTTCCGATCTGGATATCAAGGTATCGGTAGAACCAATACCCGGGTTTAAAATTGATTTAAATGCCAAACGTTATACGGCTTCGAATACATCGATCAATTATTCGAACTATAGTGCCAATAATCCGATGCTCAGAACCTTTACGGGAAGTTACAACATCACCATGATGGCCTTGGCAACAGCATTTACCCCTACTGGAAGTGCATTACAGAACTATAACTCTTCACTCTTCAATAATTTCTTAACGAACAGGCAAGTTATTGCAGACAGGCTGAATGCAAAATATACAGGAACAAATTATCCTAAAACAGGATTTCTTAGTACAAATAGCTTGGGCGGTCAACCCTATAATTCTGGTAATGGAGCTTATACTTTAAATTCTTCAGACGTATTAATCCCTGCTTTTCTGGCTGCCTATACGGGACGGAATGTAAACACAGTGGATACAAACCCATTCCTGTCATTATTGAGTATTTTGCCGAACTGGAGAATCAGTTATGACGGGTTGTCGAATATAGAATGGGTTAAAGACCGTTTCAAATCGGTTAGTTTAACTCACGCTTATTCGTGCAGCTACAGTATTGGCTCCTATACCTCTAATTCGACCTGGGTAGGAATGAATGGTGATAACAGCACGTTGGGATATGTGAGTGATGTACAGAACGTAAATAGCGCATTACCTTCTTCCCCGTATGATATATCCGATGTTTCAATCAACGAACAATTTGTGCCATTAATCGGAATCAATCTGGCAATGAAAAACAGCATGACAGCCAAAGCGGAATATCGTAAATCGCGCAACCTGGTGTTGAATCTGTCGAGTACGCAATTAATAGAATCGTCTTCGAATGAATACGTAGTAGGAGCGGGTTACGTGTTGAAAGATTTTGACGTGATCCTGAAATTGAAAAATGATAAACAAACAAAAGTAAAGAACGATTTAAAGCTGAGTGCCGATTTGTCTTACAAAGACATAAAGACTTTGTTACGTAAAGTTGATGAAGATATAACTCAGGCTTCGAGTGGTAATAAATTGTTTACCCTGAAAGTAATAGCCGATTATGTTTTTAGTGCTAAGCTAAATATCCAGCTCTTCTACGATAAACAAATGAGCACGCCACTTATATCTTCATCATATCCTGTATCATCTTCAGACTTTGGAGTCAGTCTTAAATTCATGTTGACAAGATAATGTAATTCATAATTCAATGCCGTTTAGTTTAGCTAACTTAAGATAGAACGCTGATGACGCGGATTTTCAAACGCTGATTAAAACGGATAATAAAACTTTAATCTTCGCAAATCCGCGTTGTTTACATCCGTTTTATCAGCGTTCAAATTCTTATCTAAACGACATTGATTCACAATTTATTAAAAGGCATGAATATTGTGTAGGAATTTACTTGAATACCGTGATTATTAATTAATTTTGCACTGATATTAAAGAATTCTGAATTTATGATCCTCTTATTTTGAATTTTATGTCTAAGCGAATTATCTTTTTCCTTCTGTCAGTATTAGTTGCATCAGTTTCATTTGGTCAGATATATGAACCTGTGAAATGGACTGTCGTTCAAAAAAATACAAGTGATAAAACGGCAGAAATACAAATTCATGCTACCATTGACGAAGGCTGGCATTTGTATGGGCTGAATATTCCAACAGGAGGTCCTCATCCTACTTCCATTGTATTCGAAACGGTTGAAAATGCTTCTAAAGTAGGAGAAATACAGACTCCTTCGAAATTACTGAAGCAATTCGATGCCAATTTTAATATGGAATTGAACTGGTATACAAATGACGCCCTATTTATTCAGAAGATAAAATTTAATGACGCATTAAAAGTGAAGCTGAAAGGGTATGTTGAATTTATGGTTTGCAACGATAAAAGTTGTTTGCCACCTACCAAATTTCCTTTCAGTTTGGGAGCTATAGAAAGTAAGTCGAATGGAATGGCTATTGTTCCCGTTAAAACATCTGATTACTGGAAGCCGGTCATTCAGGAATTAAAGAGTTTTGGAGCAGCGGAAGGTTCGAATGGTGTGTCTTCCTGGTGGATCATTTTTCTGACCGGGCTTGTTGGGGGATTCCTGGCACTGCTTACGCCCTGCGTATGGCCTATCATACCCATGACGGTCAGTTTCTTCCTGAAAAGGTCTGACAATAAGAAACTGGGTCAACGTGACGCCATACTTTACGGACTTGCAATTATCTTTATCTATGTATTCCTGGGCATTCTCATAACATTGATATTTGGAGCAAGCGCTTTAAACAGCTTAGCTACCAATGCTGTATTTAATTTGTTGTTCTTTGCTCTGCTGGTTGTATTTGCCATATCTTTTTTTGGTGCATTCGAAATTACCCTTCCTTCTTCCTGGTCGACTAAACTGGATGCGAAAGCTGATTCAACAGCCGGGTTTATAAGTATCCTTTTTATGGCTTTTACGTTGGTGCTGGTTTCATTTTCCTGTACCGGACCTATCATAGGGACGTTGCTTGTACAGGTTTCCTCCAGCGGATCACTATTGGCACCTGCCATTGGAATGTTTGGTTTTGCAGTGGCATTATCCATTCCGTTCAGTCTATTTGCCCTCTTTCCTTCATGGCTTAAATCAATGCCACGGTCGGGTGGTTGGCTCAATTCGGTCAAAGTAGTATTAGCTTTCCTGGAACTGGCATTAGCCCTTAAATTCTTTTCGGTTGCTGACCTGGCTTACGGTTGGCATTTATTGGACCGGGAGGTATTTCTTTCCATATGGATTGTGATATTCACGTTATTGGGTTTCTGTCTGCTTGGTAAAATCAGGTTCTCACACGATAGTGAGTCAAAACACACCACGGTTCCGGGAGTATTTCTGGCAATCGTATCATTTGCTTTTTCCATATATATGATTCCCGGGTTATGGGGTGCACCGCTTAAATCAATCAGTGCCTTTGCTCCACCACTCAATACACAGGATTTTAATTTGTATAACGACGATGTTCATGCAGCATTTACCGATTACGATCTGGGAATGGCCTATGCTGCCGGAAAGAAAATGCCTGTCATTATTGATTTTTCAGGATTCGGTTGTGTCAATTGTCGAAAAATGGAAGCAACAGTCTGGACTGATCCAATTGTGAAAGAGTTACTAAAAAAAGATTATGTATTGATATCGTTGTTTGTAGATGACAAGGCTTCCCTCTCAAAACCTTATGTTGTGCAGGAGAACGGAAGGACAACTTCCATTGAAACCGTGGGTGATAAATGGAGCTATCTGCAGCGTTCTAAATTTGGAGCTAATGCCCAGCCTTTTTATGTCATGCTCGATAATAATGGTGTCCCGTTGAATAAACCGTATACCTTTAATGAGAACCCTGCGAGCTTTGTGAAGTGGTTAAAGAAAATCAAGGATTAATTGATTATTAATTGTTCATTGTATTTTACTAAATCCAAAAGTACATTTTGACTTGAATTTAGAGATAAAATGATCGCATTTCTGCCAATCTGCCACCCGATTTCTGCCAAAACCGGAATTCGGGTGTTTGGCAAAATTATTGATAGTATGGATTAAACCTACGCTGTCTGTGAAGGTGAATCAATATGCAATAAAAATAAAACTTAGATATGAAGAAACAAAAACATACAGA